>JAYTUF010000156.1:0-10203 GCA_043744755.1 Anatilimnocola sp. | reverse complement strand
AGAAGAAGGGATGCGCTACATGGGCAACCCGCTCGATTACGCACTCTCCGCTCTAATCGACGATCTGCATCAGCGAGGTCTGAGCGAGAAGGTGCTGGTCGTCGTCTCTGGCGAAATGGGCCGCACCCCGCGAATCAACAAGAACGGCGGCCGCGATCACTGGGGCGGCCTCACCCCGCTGTTGCTCTCCGGCGGCGGACTGAACATGGGCCAGGTCATCGGCCAAAGCACTGCCGACGGCGGCGAACCCCACACCGAACCCATGGGCCTCGACAACCTGCTCGCGACCATCATGCACACCCTGCTTGACCTAGGCCAGGTCCGCCTGATGACCGGCCTGCCGCAGGATCTGCTGCGAGCGATCACGACGCCAGCGGCGATAACGGGGTTAGTGTAAGCGCCTTTACTCCCTCGTCTTTACTCCCTCTCCTCGGTACTCCGGGGAGAGGGTCGGGGTGAGGGGCTGAACCGGGTACAAGCGTCACTCATCAAATCTCGCCCTGCTGCATCGCATCGAGCAAATCACCACTCCAGCCCCTTTGCGCGGCGCCAGCCATGATCATCGTGATGAAACTACGCGCATCACGCTCGGAGACAGTCCGCCGGTACTTCGTCATGTGACCCGAGATGCGGTGGAGCGCTTCATTGCAGAGCCGTTCGGACTCGAAGTTGTTATCAACAAAGTAGCCGCGAGCCCGGATCGTAAGCTGATGGGCGTAGTCGGCTAGGAACATCAATCGCTGGCGCGTATCCATCGCCACGAAGCGGGAGATGACATCTTCGCGAGTTTCGAGGTCGGTCATATTCAGACTCGTCCAGCCGTTCCATTCCGGATCGTCGCAATCTTCGGCTTCGGCACTGCATTCAGCAAGCAGAACATTGAGATCGATTGCTATCTCATTATCCCACTCACTCACGGGGAAAGCCGGCGAGTTGTTGGCTGCGTCCAACTCGTGAATTACTTCCCACATTTCATTTTGATGCAACCAGATGGGATCTGCATTGCGGCGAATGAATTCGTCAACCTCCAACCCATCAATCAACTGAGGTCGTGGCACGCGTTTCTGCTTGCCGTTGATAAAGATGATCATCGTTTCGCGTCGTCGCTTGCGCGCTGCCGCCGTCAGCGGCTGCTTTTGACGAGGCGGCTTGGTGCGTTTCTTCTTGTGGCGTTTGCGGGACATTGGACTCAGCGCGGTACTAGCATTTGCGACGAAATCGTATTCCGAATTGAATTCTCCCTTAGCCACCGGCTTCAGCCGGTGGATTGGAATAGCACGTATGACCGGCTTTAGCCATTGAGACCATTATGGCTAAAGCCGGACGCTCGTTGGTTCGTATCCACCGGCTGAAGCCGGTGGCTAAGCATTCGGGAACTGACAATGCGCAATCGACCTAATAACGCAATGATCCTTCGAGTGATCATTGCTTCTGGTTACTGAAGAACTCCGCCGCGCGTTGGTCCATCTCTTCCGGTCAGGAATCAGGAGTCAGGGATCAGGAATACTAACCCAGCATCGGCAAAGCCATGCTCGGTGGTTTGGTCATCGTGCTATCCGCTAAGTTGCGGATGAGCGTGGTGACGATCTTTTCCAGGTAGGGGCCGACGATCGGGTCGTCGTAGTTGCCCAGCGTCAGGCCTTCGTCGCCGTTGACGCGGATTTGCATGTTGAGCGGCACTTCGCCCAGGAAGGGCACCTTCAGCTCCTCGGCCGCGCGGCGAGCTCCGCCGCTGCCGAAGATGTCGTACCGCTTGCCGGTATCGGGGCAGATGAAGCCGCTCATGTTTTCGACCATGCCTAGCAGCGGGATGTTGACCTTGCGGAACATGGCGATGGCTTTCACCGCGTCGATCAGGGCCACCTGCTGCGGCGTGCAGACGACGACCGCGCCGGTCAGCGGCAATGATTGCGAAAGCGTGAGCGCGATGTCGCCCGTGCCCGGCGGCATGTCGATGATCAGGTAATCGAGATCGCCCCAGGCCGTATCGCGGAGGAACTGCGTGATGGCCCCGTGCAACATGGGCCCGCGCCAGACGACCGCTTCGCCGGCCGGGACGAGAAAGCCCATCGAGATCACCGGCATCCCTTGAAACAGAATCGGCTGCAGCTTGTTGTTCTCAATCACCGGCTTGCCCGAGAGGCCGAGCAAATGCGGAATGCTGGGGCCATACACGTCGGCGTCCATCAGTCCGACCTTGCAACCAGCCCGCTTGAGACCCAGCGCAAGCGTGGCCGCGATCGTGCTTTTGCCGACGCCCCCTTTGCCGGAGCCGACGGCGATCACGCTCTTGGCGGTCAAGCCGATCTGGCCGATTTTCACGGCGGGGCGCTCGTGTACGGCGAGCGTGACATCAACGCCGGCGAGCGAGGGGAATCGCCGGCGCAGCAGATCGACGAGCCGTTCGCGGATCTCAGTCTTGATGGGTGAGGAATGCGTCGTGAGCGCCAGCGTCAGCGAAAGTTTGCCCGCCGCGAGCGTCACGTCGCGGACCTGCTGCGTCTGCGTCACGCTCCGGCCAGTCTCAGGGTCTTTGAATTCGGCGAGGACTTGCTCCACCGCCGCTGTCGTTACTTCAGAACTCATCCGATATTCCTAGGCAAATCAAAAAGTGTTAAGTGGTAACAGGTGAAGCATTCACGGCAAACCGAGACCAGGGCAAGCGCTGCCAGACCGCTTCCGGCCAAGGTAATTGCGTGGCCACATGCCGCCGAAAATGCCGCTGCACGAGTCGAGCGGCGGCCGGCAATTGCTGAGCGCGGTCGATGGTCAGGAGCGATCCTGCTTCGCGCAGTAGCGCGACCGCAGTGGCATCGCTCGAAATTTCTGAAGTACAAAGTGCAAGGGCGCGACTGGCAGGAAAATCGGTTCGCCAGCGATGCAGCGCCGGCAAGATCGCAGGAAACGTCTCGCGATCGACGCTCACCGCGACCACCGAACCGGGATGCTCCCGCAATTGCAGTTCGCATTGCGAAAGAGACAGGGCAGAACTCAGCAACGTCCAGCGCCGAAGCGGCAGCGCCCGTCGCCAGGCAGCCAGCCAGCGGGGTGTTCGTTCGCAGATGATGAGACGGGGAGGTGACATGGACTTATCCTAGGCAATTCGCCGGGGCGCGGGAGTACCCTTAGCCCCAGTCATCCGTCATTACGGCGCCACATCCGGCTGCAGCGGCTCGAATACCACTGGTTCATCTTCCCGCGCGGCAGGCTGCATCAGGCCGAGTTGCATCAGCCGGCGAATGAGGCGAGCGCGGTTTAAGCCGAGCAACTCAGCGGCTTTACTCTTGTTACCACTGCATTTGCGGAGCGCCCGCTGCAGCAATTCCTTTTCGACTTCCGCGAGAAACTCCGTCAGATTAATCGGCGGTTCGGCGGGCTGATTGTGCAGCAGGGCTTCTCGGCCGTGATGCAGTTTTTCCGGCAGGTCGGTGACGTTAATCAGATTACCGGTAGCTTGTGTACACGCCTGGCGAACGGCGGCAGACAGTTCATCGAGATTACCGGGCCAGGGGTAGAGCAGCAGCAGTTCAAGTGCATCGGCGGCAAATCCGCTGTGCTGGACGCCGCCGCGGCTGTTGTGTTGTTCGAGAAAATATTGCGCGAGCAGCGGCACATCTTCCAGGCGCTTGCCCAGCGGCGGCACCGTGAGCGTGAACGTGCTGAGGGCGAAGGCCAGATCCTGGCGAAAGCGACCCCGGCCGGCCAGCTTGTGCAGCGAGCGAGATGCAGTCGAGATCGTCTGCAATTCGACTCCGGGCAAGAGCAGGAAGCCGGCCAACTCCTGCTGCGCATCGGGCCGCAGTTGATCGACGTCGGTCAGTAAGAGCGCGGGTGGTCGGCGGAAGGCAGTTCCTTCGCGCTGCCGCAAGAAGCGGGTCAGCGTGAGTTGCATCAACTCCGCATCCATCACGGGGCAATCGACGGGCGCGAGCGGACCGGTGTCCTTCACATTGGCCGCATAGTGAATCGCCCGCGCCAACTGCCGCCGGCCACTTCCAGCGGGACCAATCATCAGCACTCGGACGTTGGCGTGCTGGGCCACTTTGACTTGCTCGCGCAAACGCTTGATCGCATGACTTTGTCCAATGAGTGGACCAAACAAGAGCGCTGGATCGAGCTCGCTCCGCAATTGCAGCAGTTGCAAATGGCTCAGCCGGGAAGCGTTCTCCGCGCCGCCGTTTTCAGTCGCTGCATTCGCGGAAACAGCGGGACCGACAATCACCAGCACCGCGCCCGCAACTCCGCTGAGTGATTGAAACACGGCCGAGCGGACGACTGCAGGACCAGCCTCGGGTCCGCCACAGACTTCTCCCTGCACACACGATTGCTCAAAGGCTGCGGGAGGCGGACCAAGCGAGGCCGCAGCGGGCGGCTGATTTTCCTTGGCACTCGTCGTCGAATAATCGCACCGCTGGCCGAGCAAGTCCGTCAACTTCTTGCCGAGCCACGCACAGCAAGCTTCATTGGCATATTGCAATCGGCGGCCAGCATCGACGAGATAGATGGGCGCGGCTGCCTGATCAAACGACTTCAACAGCAGGCGGGCTGGAGAAGCTTGACGAGCCATGAGGGAACCGTGAGAAGTGAGCCGAAGCACGAAGACGAGGTTCACATCACTGTAGCTGAATTCGCCAGAATTCAGAGATGCGAGGAGTGAATTCTGGCGAATTCAGCTACAGGCCAATGGATAATTTCATTTTCCCTGCGTCCGGGCTTTTTCCACTTCCAGCAGCTTCTCCTGAATCGCTTGCGACTCGGTCGTCAGCTTGGCCTTGTCCGCGGCCCGCTTCGCAATCTTCAGCCATTCGCCGGCCCGGAACAGATCGCCTTTCACCTGGGCTTGCGTGGCTGCTGTTTGCGCATGTCTCATCAATTCCTTGGGTACACCGGGCAAGTCCAGATTCAAACGACCGAACAATTGCAGTTGAATGTCCAAGGAGTTTTCGCCGCCGAGCGCCGCGATCTTCTCGCTGGTCGCCAGGATACTGTCAATGTCTCCGAGGCGAGCCGCCAGTTCATTGGCCTGGCTGAGCAATTTTACTTTGAACTCGACGGTCTCGTCCTTGTTCGCGTGCTCCATTAATTCGGTGAACAAGGTTTTGGCGGGGGCCAGCTTCTCGCTCGCTTCGAGCATTCGTTCGCGATATTGCTTATCGAACTTCTCGCGGGCTTCCTTCACCAGCATCGGGTCGAGCTTTTTCGGCTCCACCGTCGCCGCGGGGAGCTTAGGATCGAACGGCTTATCCGGCGTTGTCGTTGGACCAGCCCCGCCCACCATCGGCGGCGAAAAGTCATCTTCGGCATGCGCGGGCAACTTGGGCAGCTTACCCAATTCGCGGACCAGCACGGGATTCGCAGTCACTCCCGACTTCTCGATTTCTTCCAGCAATCGGCTGGCAAAGCGCTGGCTGGCTTGATCGCTGGCAGCGTCGGAATCGATTGTCAGGAACACCGCCATCGCAATCTTGCCTTCCAGGTTCTCGGCACCAAAAGCCTTGTAGCCGATGGTCATCGCGATCCGAGCCGGCAACTTCTTGATGGCGGAAACTTCCTGTTTGCCGTCGATCAGATAAGTGAGCTGGTCCCCCTCGCGCGAAACCAGCGACACTTCCTGCTTGCGGAACTTGATGGGAATTCCCTTAGGAATCTTCTTATCGGCGCCATCGCGGACCGCTTGCCAGAATTGCGCGAGTAGTTTGTGTACCTCGCGAAAATGGGCGACGTCCAATTCAAGTTCAGCAGCGTTGGCCGGTTTCTGCGTCGAGATCAAATAGTCCGCCTGGTTGATGTGCAACTGAAAACCATCGTCGTTGCGCTGTTGCAAGGCCTCCCGCACGCGCTTTAGCTCAGCAGCCGGATCGGAAGTAACCGCGGTCACTGGCAGCGTCTGATTGTTCGGAGGCCGGCTGACGAGCGGCTCCGTCTTGGGCATTGAACGTGGTGGCCGTTGATTCGTACCGACGGGAAACGGCGTGGCGGGACGCTTCGTACCCGGTCGCTCCGCAATCGGCCGCTCGTTCGACGAGTAATCATGTTTGGCTGGAGTGTGCGGCGTGGCGGGAGGCTGCATCACGATCAGCACCGCGCCAATGCCCGCGACGGCGAGCAAACCGACCGAACCCAAGATCAACATCAAAGGCAGGCTGGAACCATGTTTGCGCCCTCGACTGCCAGAATTCGCATGACTTGTGCGGCGAATGTTCGGTGCCGTCATGAGCGAAACTGCACCGATGGGCGGGGGCGCGGCGGGAGGCATGGGAATCGGTACAGGAACCGGCCCCTGCGACGTCGATGACGTTTCGACTTCCGCACCGGTTCGCCAACGACCCTCCGAGCCGCGAAAATCGGCTGGCGGTGGGGGCGGCAACTCTTCGCCCCCCTTTTCCACCGCGGCATCGAGCGGGCCTTCCGACGATAATTGCCCCGTCGCTTCCAAATGTTGCCGCAGCACGGTGTCGTATTTGGTCTTCTTCGGAGGCTGCAGCAGACAAAGCTTGGCCGAGGTCAATTCATTCAGAATTCGCTGCGACAGCGCGGAGTGCTTACCCGACTGAAACGTCCGCACATGCGACATCTGGCGGGACGCGGCATTCTCGATCACATCGGGATCGTCTTCAAACGTGGCGATCCCTAGCAGCCGGTAATGGTGCGGCGGCTGGTCCTTCGGCGGAATGCCCAGCCATTTGCGATACGGATCGAATTCTTCCGACATCGCGAAGTCCGCCCTGCTCAAAGGGGTGTAATTAAAGCATCCGCTGCCACAACCGCTGCTTGTCAATTATCCTATAAAACCCGGTCGTGGCAAGGACGAGGCGCTTTGCCTCTGCCTAATGGTCCTTTACGTACATATACGTTACCTTCGACCCGGCATTAGGGAATGCAATTCTCCCTCCCGACCTCCCGACCTCCTGACTCCCGACTCCCGACTCCCGACCTCCCGACCTCCTGACTCCTGACTCCTGACTCCCGGCCTCGCCCCCATGCTTCTCGGCTCCACCCTGATCGACGACACCTTTGCCGAAGCCTTCGGGATGCGGTTTTGCCGCCTGATCGTCACGGCCGCCGATGCCTATTGGCTCGATGCGGCCTTGCGCGAATTCTGTGGCTACAGCGCGTCGGTCATTGCCTGCGACGCCGAAATTGGGATCGAACGCCGCCTGTCGCGGGACGAAACACCCGATGGTCGGATCGGCGCGAGCGTGCTCGTCTTCGGCTTTTCGACCGATGCGCTCGCCAAGACGATTCCCAACCGCACGGGCCAGTGCTTGATGACCTGTCCTTCGACGTCGGTGTTCAATGGCCTGCCGGACAGTGAGACCAAGATTCCGCTCGGCAAGCACATTCGCTTTTTTGGCGACGGCCATCAGAAGAGCAAGAAGCTCGGCAAGCGGCGGTACTGGCGAATCCCCGTGATGGATGGCGAGTTCGTCATCGACGACGTGCTGGGCGTCGAACGAGGCGTCGCCGGCGGAAACATCATCCTGCAAGCCACCGACCAGCTCCTCGCCTTGGCCGCTGCTCGCCGGGCGGCCGAAGCGGTCGCGGTCTTCCCCGGCGTCATCGCTCCCTTCCCCGGCGGCGTCGCTCGATCGGGCAGCAAGGTCGGTTCTCGCTACAAGGGCCTCAAGGCTTCGACCGCCGATGCTTACTGCCCCACGCTCCGCGGCCGAGTCGAATGCAAGTTGCACGCGGACGCCAACTGTGCCTATGAAATCGTCGTCGATGGCGAAAGTGAAACCGCCGTCGGCCAGGCCATGGCCGTCGCCATCCGCGCCGCGGCAGGTGAAGGCGTCGTGGCCATCACCGCCGGCAACTACGGCGGCAAACTCGGCAAGTTCCACTTCTATCTACGCAAACTGCTCGCCTAACCTTGACGTGCGTAGCAAGTAGGCCGGAACAAGCGGTACGCCGCGCAGTTCCGGCAGAACTGCAAGACGACTGTCACCAGCCCCATTGCCGGAACTGCGGAGTACCTTGTTGCAATCGTCGGCCCAAAACGTCCATCAATAGCCCGCCTCATGGACACAAAACCCGCGCCAAACCCGAGGAATACGCAACAAATTGTCTTTGGATAGCCCCGATAAATGGACACCCCCCTTTAGCGGCTCCGCCCCAAACTGTCCCAAGGTGTTCAAACCAGTTCCCCCATTGAGACGCGGCCAATGAAGGACGACCAGGGATAGCCAACCTCCGGCAAGCTCCTCAGCGATAACAGTTTCGCGCGCGATTTCAACTCTCCGGTCTGCGGCCACGTTCTGACGCAACTTGTTACACGCTATGATCTTACCAAAATACTGATAATAATCTAATAACGACTTCGCGATAACATCAGCAGGAATCTGACAACAACTCTTTCAGGTGGAATGATAACCGTCTGCCCGCTGGAGTCCCGGCTTCAGCCGGTCTTCCGTCGATCACAGTTACCCTTCGTCGCGGATCGCCGCCTGGTCTTATTGACGGCCGAGGTTCGACTTAATTCCCATCTGTCGCCCTGCCGGGCTGGAGACATTCGAGGGGCGACGTTTACCCAGTGCTTGCGCACTGGGCTACTATCTGTCGCCGCTCCGCGGCTGGGGCGATCCCCAAATTCCTCAGCCCGTTAGGGCGACAGATCATAGCCCACGGCGCGAGCCGTGGGGAAACGGATGCCGCCCAGGAATAAAGCCCGGCAGGGCGACACGAGGTAGCCGCGCTGACGTCGACCTGGCGCTTCCCCGGGCCACTCCCAACTCAACCATTTTGTCAGAGATCAACCGCCTACCATTAGACGATCCACCCTGGACAAGTCTGGTCCACGCGGGGCAGATTTTTGTAACCGTTTCCGCCAGCAGCCGGACCGCTGGCAATTCCAGGGTTGGCCAGCGACTTCGGCCCTTTCAGGGCCGGCATCGAATGCCAACGGTGCTGGCTCTGGGTGATTGGCGGTTTGATTTAGCCGGGGAGCATGGTTGGCGGTGGGTATTCGGTCGAGCAGGTTTGACGCCGGCTGGGGAGCAATCGTTTCTGCGGACATTGGGAAACGTGCGGAATAAGGATTGACTTCGCTTTCCCGCTCGACAGAATGAATCTCCTGTTAACAAGAATCAGGCCTTGTGGCGATTCTGTAGAATAAGTAGTTCGGGGCACGACCACGGGTTTCCGCTTCGTTAGTGAGGTAGACAGTGCGCGACTTCATCTCAATAGATATCGAAACCGGCAACCCAAAACGTGTGAGCGCTTGTGCCCTGGGATACGCGCGAGTTGTTGCCGGCAAGATGGTGGAGGCGCACAGCTATCTAATTAGGCCTGTTGGAGGGCATGCCCCTTTTCAATCCAAGATTCACGGTCTAACGGACGAGCACACGTTCGACAAACCTGACTTTGGTCAGTTGTTTCCTGAGGTTCGACATCTGTTCGACCACACACTGGTAGCTCACAGCCTCTTCGATCAGCAGGTTCTTCGTGCGCTATCTGAGCATTTTAATCTCGCCCTTAAATTTACCTACGTCGATACAAGCGCCTTAGCTAAGACAAAGCTACCGCACCTTGATAATCACAAACTTACAACTCTGGTGACCCACTTCCGATTGCCTAATTTCCGCCACCACGACGCGAAAGAAGACGCTGTTGCTTGCGCAAACGTCTGTCTGCGACTTCACGAGGATGAGACTACGCAGGTCGTTGTGTCGAACAGCGAAGCGCACGAGCTGAAAGGGATCGAAGTGCACGAGCTGAAAGGGATGATTGCCGGAGTCCTTGCAGATGAAGAGGTCAACTACAAAGAAGCCTATCAACTGTTTTACTGGCTAGAAGATCATCCGACGAGTGCCTCACGATTTGAAACTCTCTATCGCAATATTAAGAGGATGCTGGAGGACAGTAGGCTCGACTCATTGGAGGCAGCTGAATTAAAGAGCTTTCTTCAGTCAGCGAACGAGGAACTTGCGATGCCGGTTTCGATCCACCGGTGATTTGCACGCCCGACGAATTGATGGGTAGTGATGATGGTTCCTAATCCAAGGCAGCGCCGGGAAAATGAACTATCATCAAAGCTCAGCCGTTCCGTACCGATAGTTTGCCAAACCGTCCGGCGGTTGTTGACTCTTGAACCCGCAGGGTTCGCAGCCATTAGCCCTGGGTTGAGGCGTTAGCCGATACCCGGGGAAAACGGTTAAGAATAGCATTCGATCCCGCAGGGAGCGCAGCGCCGCGCGGGCTGCGATC
>JAYTUF010000155.1:0-10205 GCA_043744755.1 Anatilimnocola sp. | reverse complement strand
ACCCCGCTGAGGTTGGCCGTCGGCGTGTACGTCAGCACGCCGGCGGGCGAGATCGTCGGACCGGCCGAGAACAGTGCAGAGTTCGTATTCGCAGTCACGGTGAAGGCCAGCGTCTGACTGGATTCGTCGGCCGGACCAGTCGACAGCGCCGTGGCCCACGGGTTCACCGTCTGTGGACCGGCGTCTTCATTCACCGTCTGATTCGGACCCACCGTGAAACTGGGCACGTCGTTGACGGCGGTCACCGTGACCAGGAAGGTCCGCACGAACGTGCCGTTGTCGCCCGCGGTGCCGAGATCGCCATCCAGGCCCGCATCAGTGACGGTGACGGTGATCGTGGACGTGCCATTCGCGTTGCTCACGGGCGTGAAGGTCAAGCTGCCCGTCGTGGCCGGCGTGGTATAAATCACATTCGGAGTCGGAATCAGTCCCGTGCTGCTGCTCGAGACCGTGACGGCCAAGGCCTGACTCTCGCCGCCGGCCGTGATCCCCGCCAGGTTCACCGTCTGCAGACCCGCATCTTCATTGATTATCAGATTGCCGATCGCGTCGATCGTCGGCGGATTGTTGCCAGCTGGCGGAGTAACGGTGATGGTAAACTGCTGGGTGGCGCTGGTATCGACGCCACCGTTCAACACGCCGCCACTATCGGCCACCCGCAGCGTGATGGTGGCCGTGCCGGAGACACCCGTGGTGGGCGTGTACGTCAGCACGCCAGCCGATGAGATTGAGGGACCAGACAAGAACAAGCCGGAGTTCGAGTTGGTCACAATCCCGAACGTCCGCGTCTGAGCCACTTCATTCGCTGGACCAACCGAGATGGCCGTGGCCCACGGGTTGACGGTCTGCGCCGCCGAATTGAAAGGCACCGTCTGATTGGGCCCAGCGGTGAAGCTCGGCACGTCATTCACCTCGGCCAGCGTGATGTTGAACGTATCGGTATCCACAATGGCCGTATCGGTGGTAGAGACGGTCACCGTCGTCGCGCCGTTAGTCACATTTCGGTCGAGCGCTGGCATGAAGTTCAGCGTTGACAAAGCCAGGTTGATCTGGCTTTCCTGGCCGGAGATCGTCAGCGTCGCGCCGCCATTGGAGAAAGTCAAAACCGCCGTGCCGCCTCCCTCATTGGCGGTGAAGGTTCCCACCGCGGTGCTAGGTACGGAAACCGTCGTGGTCAAGTAGGTGGTACCCACGCCCGCGTTGGCATCGCTGACGGTGATGAGCCCCATCAAGTCCACGTTCATATCTTCGGTGCCGAGAACAGGACTAGCCGGCACCACATTCACCGGCGGCAAATTAGCCCCCGCGCCCACGGTCACAATGCCATCAGAAACCGGATCGTTGCTGGCCGAGGTCGGATCGGGGCCCAGCAGCATGGTTTCGTTGATATTGGTTTGAATCGCCACTGGACCAATGGGGTTATTCAGCACCATGTTCTTGACCAGATTAATCGGCGTCCCACCGCTCAGGGCACCGGGCTTGATCGTCGCCGTGATGACGGCAATCGAATTGTTAATAGCTACGAGAGTCGCCGGGGGAGAGGCCGACCGGCTCAGGCCGATGCTGATCTTGCCCAAATCCACCGTGTAATTTGCGGCCACGATCCAGGGACCGGTCAACCCGGCACCGATCGTTACGTTCTGAATGGTTAGGATGTTGGAATCATAAATGATTGCCAGATCAATGCCTGTGATAATCTCCGAAGGCAAGTCGTGAGTATCCAGCAGAACCGGGATCGTCACCAGATCACCCGGATTGCCCGTGATGGTCTTGGGAATACTCAGCGTGGGAGCGGCGGTCACTGTGACGACGAATGTATCCGTAGCCGTTAACCCGCCGGCGTCCGTGACGGTCACGGTGATCGTCGAAGTTCCCGACGCCGCACCTGCCGGCCGAACCGAAATTGTTCGATTCACTCCCGAACCGCCAAAGGTGATGTTGCCATTCGGCACCAACCCTGTATTGCTCGACGTCGCCGACATGACTGCGGCGGTCGGCGTCTCGTCCGTGATGGTGAAGGCGACGGCCGGCGTCGGCTCAAACGAGCGTGTGCTGATATTGACAATGTCGCTGATCGTCGGCGCGGTGTTGGCGGGAGGCGTGGTGATGGTGATGTTGTCGATGCCGAATTCATCGCGAAATCCCGAACCGCTAACATCGGCGCCTGACCAGCGCACAAAAAACGCCTGGAACGCGCCGATGGTGAGCCCAGTCAACGTTGCGGACTGAGTGCCAGTATTGATTAGTCCAGAGCCATCGGCAGTAGTTGGGCTCGTGTAATTTAGCGATGGTATCGGAATGTAAGATGCTTCGTCATCTGCGGAGTAAGAGACATTGAAGCTACTGCTACTTGGTTGGTCGTTATTGATCCAGCGGTCGAAGGCAATGATGGGATTCACAGCCACATTGCTGTCGTTGAACACCCGGAGCGTCATCGTTCCCGGTTGTACCCAGTTGGATGTCGAGGGTTGAATGCCGAAAATCCTGTTACCGGTAGACGTGATTGTAAAGGCATATAGCCCCTCAGTTGTCGCGAATCCATCCGCCAAAGTTCCGCGCGTATAGTCGGTGTTGGCCGTGATTCGCGTTGCACCGAAGGCAAGCGCTCCGTCACTCCAACCGGTCGATGCCCAATTGTCAGAATCCAATTGCCCCGCGGTCGGCGACGCCTGAAAGCCCGCGCCGGCATACGCCTGGAAAGTCTCTGAAAAGCTGATCGCCATCATGCTGCGATCTTCGAGTTGTTCCACGCTGGCGAAGAGAGCGCGGCGGCGCGTTTTGTTATCGAGACGTTGGCGGCGGCGGGGCGCTGGGGAAGGTCGCATGGGGTTCTTGGCAGAGGCCAGGGTCGGAACGAGGCGAAGCGCCATAGTTCGATAACTCCGAGGGATGAATCAGCGTGGTGCGAAGGATGAATGTCGATGCAAAATGCGCAGGCGTCTCGCGCAAACGGTTGTGCGGGTAATGTCGAATTTGCGCAGGGAACCGCGAATCGTTTGTTGTACTCGCCCGCAACCGAGAAGGGAAGAATTTGGGATGAAGGAGGAAATGAAGTTGAGAAAACGCCGGGCTGCGTCCCTGCCACCCCGCCGATTGCTCCTGCCGCGGGCCGGACCGATCTTGTGCTAAAATCCCCCAATAGTCAACAACATCCAGGCAGTTTGTCGAAATTTGCCCGTGGCCGTTCGTTAAGAGCGCCCGCAGAGTTGCTGACGAGCCTGATGTAAACCGCCGGCCGAGGTACCCAGGTGACAGTATTTTTAACGCAAAATTGCTGGCGCAAAATTCCTGGCGCTAATCTCGGAAAGGCTGGCGGTGTTCGCCACGAAGGAGCTTATCGAAACGGCTGCCATTCCGGGCGCTGCGGCGCGGGCGTGGCTGCTGGCTGACGCGGCGGAGGCGTGAGCAGGGGGGGTGAACGGTCGGCGTTCTCGGGTTGCGCTGGAGGCTTGGTAGTCCCTCCCTTGTCGGCCACGGACGTCTGCGGCGCGGCCGGCTCGTGAATGACTTTCGGCGAAGTGAGCTCGCTGTGTACCGGCGGCGCGGGGAGGGGCGGGTTGGCGGTGGTGATCGTCGGGGCGGGGTCAACGGGTGTATTCACGACGGGCATTGCGGGGACCGCGGCGCGCGGGCGATCGCCGGGCCGGGGCGTCCAGCGCTGCGAGGCGTGGGCGGCCGGATTGAGGAGCAAATCGTGCTGGGCTTCGATGCGGCGACCATCGGCTGTCTCATAGCGAACATACAACTTCACCTGGTTCGACTCAGGCGCTCCGCCCGACCAGGGTAATTGCAAATGAATGCCCCGCGTGCCGCTGCTGCGACTAATCCGCTGCCGGACCAGCTTCTCGTCGAGCGACCATTTGGCCAGCCGAGCTGCATCGCCCGTTTTGGTCGGATCGAGCACGACAATCGAAACGGGCGCGGCCGTCGGCACAAACTCGCCCGCCTGGTTGCGCGGTTCAAGCACGAGGGCCAACCCATCATCGCCGGGCTGCGCGTCGAAATTCGCGCCGCGCGTGAGGAGTGGATTGAGGAACAAATGCGTCACCCGCGGATCGACCACTTCGGGCACCACGCCGGCCGGTGCCTTGACTGGCGGAGGCAATTCACTGGTAGGTAAATCATTGGGCAACTTGTCAATCGGCGACGGCGGCGGATCTTCCAGAATGGGCCGCGGCGGCTGAGGCGCGGAGGGTAGCAGCGGCAACGTGTTCTCGGCCGGCTTCTGCGAAGAAACTGCATTTCGCGGCGCGACGCCAGTACCTGATGACGAAGCACCGCCGCGAAACGGCAGGGGCTTCGGCGGGATCACGGGGGGCAGCGATGGCGCCGGCGAATCGGGAATGACAATATCAGGCACATCTACATTAGGGGGAGTGAGATCGACGCGCGGCGTTGTGCGGGGAGTGGTCCGCGGAGTCGAGCGCGCCGGCGAACTGAAAGTCCCAGGTCGCTTCGCGGGCGCTGCGCCGCCGCGGAGCCGAGTGTTCTCGTCCTCTAGCATTTTGAGTTCGTCGCACAGTTGCTTGTTCTCGCGCTCCAGCTCGTAGCTGTAAGTCTCGAGCTCGCGATACTCGGAATTCACCGCCTCGATATGCTGATTCACATACGGCGCGGACTGGCACCCCGCCAGCAACAAGGCAGCGAACAACAGGCACCAGGAACAGCACGTAACGCGCAAGCGAAAGACTCTTTCCGCAGAGCAGTCAGCGAACGGAGAATCAACCGGCCGGTGATGTAGCAAAAGGGCGCGGCGGCGCAAAGGGCAAAGCTGCTTGCTAACGAATTTGCAAGCTGCCAGCACATACGCCTACATACGAAACGCATCAAAAATGCTTGACATAAGTGAACACCTCACTAGGCTAAGTAATTGCAGTCCAACCGATCCACGTAGCAATGAGCATGCTCGCCATCCTGTTTTGACCTGAGTTGCTTGCTCGGCGCTCCCCGCGCCACGGAACAGCAGGCAGCCGCACCACCCTCGCTTCCTCTCCCATGTCGTCCAATCCATTCTCCAACCGGCTGGTCCGGTGGCTGTTGTCTTGCGCCCTGCTCGCGCCCGCGATTGGCAGCGCTCTTCAGGGAGCGATTGCGGCAGATTGGCCCTACACTCCGCTGCAAGCCCCTGCCACTCCCCGCGAAGTGAGCCAGGCCGCGGCGGCGGGCAGTATCGATGGCTTCATCCTGGCAGAGCAATTGAAAGCGGGTCTCGGCCTAGCCCCTGCGGCGGATCGCCTGACGCTGATTCGCCGGCTGACTTTTGATCTGACCGGCTTGCTGCCGACGCCGGAAGAATGCGACGAATATCTGGGCAGCCAGGCCCCCGATGCTTATGAACAACTGGTCGATCGGCTGCTCAACAGTCCCGCCTTTGGCGAGCGCTGGGCGCAACATTGGCTGGACGTGGTGCGCTATGCCGATACCGATGGCTTTAAGCTCGATCGCACGCGGCCCGAAGCCTATCGCTATCGCGACTATGTCATTCGCGCGTTCAACCGCGATCTGCCCTACGATCAATTCCTGCAGCAGCAACTTGCGGGGGACGAACTGGAGCCGAACAATATTGGGGCCCAAATTGCGACCGGTTTCTTGCGACTTCCGCCCGAAGAACTCAACGGCGCCGACTATCGATTGATTCGCCAAGAGATGCTCGACGACGTGACCGATGTCATCGGCCAAAGCATCCTCGGTTTGACCTTCGGCTGTGCCCGTTGTCACGACCACAAATTCGATCCCATTTCGCAGCGAGAATACTTTCAATTGCAGGCCTTCTTCACGCCGCTGGTGCAACGGGAAGCTCTGCTGGTGCGGACGGACAGCGAGCAGCAGCATTTGTACAATCAGCAACTCGATCAGTGGAAAGAATCTACTCAGGACCTGCGCCGCAGCATGGAGGTCATTCTCGATCCGCTCCGGCCGGTGGTCTTTGAAGATCTGGTCATCGGCTACGACGATGAAACACAGGCAGCGCTCCGCCAGGCGCCTGCGGCGCGCGATCCCCGGGCTCAGCAGTTGGCGGAACTCGTTTCCAAGCAATTGCAACGCAGCTATGCCCGCATGCATCGCCGGCTGCCGAAGGATAAACGGGCCGAATATGACGAGCTGGCGAAAAAATTGACGGCCTTCGATTCACTCCGCCCCAAGCCGTTGCCGGTGGCGATGACCGCCGCCGATGTAGGTACACAAGCGCCCGCCACGCATTGCTTGGAGGGTGGCGATTTCAAGAAACCGGGCGTGGAAGTGCAGCCCGGCTATCTGGCCATTCTTTCGAAAGAACCGCCCAACATCAGGCCGCTGCCGAATAGTCCGAACAGCACCGGCCGTCGCGCGGCGCTCGCCCGCTGGCTCACGCAGCCGACTCATCCGCTCACCGCGCGGGTCATGGTCAATCGCCTGTGGCAGCATTACTTTGGCCGCGGCATTGTCGGCACGCCAAACAATTTCGGCTTCATGGGGGATGGCCCGACCAATCCGCAGTTGCTCGATCACCTGGCTGTACAACTCGTTCGCGAGGGCTGGGAACTGAAGCAAGTCCACCGGCAGATTGTGTGCTCAGCCGTCTATCGCCAATCGTCGATTGCCGAGCAGAATCAGCAATACGCGCGTGGCGAAAGCGTCGATCCCGAGAATGAACTGCTGTGGCATGCGCCCTTGCGCCGGCGTGATGCCGAATCGCTCCGCGATGCGGCGCTGGTGGCCGCCGAGGATGTGAACTCGCAGATGTATGGCGAAAGCGTGCTGCCGATGTTGCCCAAGGCGCTGCTGGATGATCGCTACTCGTGGGATCCAACGCCGGAACCCGCCGCGCATGTCCGCCGCAGTATCTACCTGATCGCCAAGCGGAATTTGCAGTACCCACTGTTCGCGGCCTTCGATCACCCCAGCCGAGTGATGCCCTGTGCAGCCCGTCCTGCCACCATTGGCGCTCCACAAGCTCTGCTGTTTTTGAATGGCGAGTTCTTGCGCAGCACCGCCCGCCGGATGGCCGGCGACTTGTTGATCGAGACCAAAGGGACACCCGCCGAGATCGTGCAGCAAGCGTACGACCGCGTCTTCAATCGGTCGCCGGAGCCGGACGAACTGCAGGCCGCCCTCTCCTTCATTCGCGATCAGACTCAGCGCATCGGACAGGCCGGCAGCCCGCAGGCTCAAGCATTGCCCGATCCGCTCGCCACCAGTTGCCCACCCGCGCAAGCGGCCGCTATCGTCGATTTTTGCCAGGTCTTGATGAATTCCGCCGAATTTGTGTACGTCGATTGATCCCCGTGGCAGCAGACCTCCAGGTCTGCTTCGCTCCCCATCATCATGCAACCCTCCTCCACCACCACCCGCCGCGATTTTCTGCATCACGCCGGCGGCGGTCTCGGCGCCTTGGCTCTCGCCGCTCTGCTCGCGGAGCAAGCACCGGCGGCCGGCGGCAAGGTGCTCCATTCACTTGCGCCAAAGAAGCCCCATCATCCGCCGAAAGCGAACAGTGTGATCTGGCTGTTCATGGATGGGGGGCCGAGCCACATCGATCTGTTCGATCCCAAGCCGGAGCTGGCCAAGTACGCGGGCAGCCCCTTGCCCCCGTCGTTCAAGAAACCGCAAACCGCGATGAATTCGACGGCCCACACCCCGCTGCTCGCTTCCACGCGGAAGTTCAAGCAGCATGGCCAGTGCGGTCATTGGGTGAGCGAACTGCTGCCGCAGATGGCGCGCCATGCCGACGACCTCTGCTTGCTGCACGGCTGCCAATCGGAAGGGCTGACGCATGTCAACGCCGTCTGCCAGATGAACACCGGCAGCCAGGTGGCGGGGCGGCCGTCGCTGGGTGCCTGGGCCATGTATGGGCTGGGAAGTGAGAATGCCGATCTGCCCGGCTTCGTGGTGCTGACCGACTACGTCAGCGATCCGCCGGGCG
The DNA here is from genome assembly GCA_043744755.1 of Anatilimnocola sp. Lineage (GTDB taxonomy): Bacteria > Planctomycetota > Planctomycetia > Pirellulales > Pirellulaceae > Anatilimnocola. The sequence continues at coordinate 2,302 of JAYTUF010000155.1, read as the reverse complement.
GCATTCAAAATTGGAACTCCGGGTTCATGCCCGCCACCTATCAAGGCACGCGGCTGTTGCCGGGCAAGACTCCCATTCTGTATGCCGAGCCGCCCGCGGGTGTGACCGCCGAGCAGCAGCGGAGCAAAATCGATTTCATCAACGGCCTCAGTCGGCGGTATGCCGAGAAGCGCCGCGGCGATGACCGGCTCGATGCGCACATCGCTTCATATGAACTGGCGTTTCGGATGCAATCGAGCGCTCCGGAAGTGGCCGACCTGTCAGAAGAATCCGCGAGCACGCTGGCGCTGTACGGAATGGAGAAAGAAGCCACTCAGAAGAACGCCCGCAACTGCCTGCTCGCGCGGCGGCTCGTCGAGCGGGGCGTGCGGTTCGTGCAGGTCTATATGGGCTCGGGCACGCAGTGGGATGCACATACGAATCTCGATGCCAATCATGAACAGAACTGCGCTGAGTCGGATCAACCCATCGCGGCCTTGCTGACCGATCTGAAACGGCGTGGTTTGCTCGATACCACGCTCGTCGTTTGGGGCGGCGAATTCGGCCGCACGCCAATGAGCGAAAGCGGTAACGGTCGCGACCACAACCCCTATGGCTTCACCACCTGGATGGCCGGCGGCGGCGTGAAGCCCGGCCTGCGCTACGGCAGCACCGACGAAATCGGCCTGTGGGCCACCAGCGGCTTCGCCCACGTCCGCGATTTGCACAGCACCATCCTGCACCAAATGGGCCTGAATGAAGCCGCCCTCACCTACCTGCACGATGGCCGCGACGAACGAGCCAGCATCACCGGCGGCCGAGTGCTGCAAGAAATTATTGCGTAGAGCCTGCGAAGCAAGATTCCAACTTCACGCAATGATTTCGCGAATCACTTTCCCGTGATCGATGTCCAGCCGCTTGCGTCCGGGAATCTCCAGTCGCCGTGAATCAAGCCCCAATTGTTGCAAGATCGTGGCATGAATATCCGTTACATAATGCCGATTCTCAACGGCATGAAAACCAATCTCATCGGTGGCGCCGTGTACGATGCCACCTTTGATGCCGCCGCCGGCCATCCAGACGGAGAAGCCGTAGATATGATGATCGCGGCCGTCCGAGCCTTGCGTGCCGGGCGTGCGGCCGAACTCGCTGGCGAAGATGACGAGCGTGGATTCCAAAAGACCGCGCTGCTTCAAATCCTTCAGCAGGCCCGCAATCGGCTTATCGACCGCGGCGAAATTCTTCGAGTGGTTCGCCTTCAGTCCGCCATGCGCATCCCACGCGCCGGCCCCACCCGCGCCGTGTTGCACTTGAATGAATCGCACGCCCCGCTCCACAAACCGCCGAGCGGCGAGCATCTGCAGACCAAAGTCCTTCGTCGCGGGATCGTTGATCCCATAAAGATCCCGCGTCGCTTGCGTTTCGCGATCCAGGGCTAAAGTCTCGGGCACCGACGTTTGCATCTTGAAAGCTAATTCATACGCCTTGATTCGCGCGCTGAGGGCAGGATCATTCGGATACTCAATCGCTTTCAACTGATTCAGCTTGCCGACCAGATCGAACCCAATTTGCTGCTCTGCGGCAGTGAGGTTCTTCGCGGGCTTGCCATAATCGAGTGGGTTGGCTGGATCGACGCGGATCGGAATCGCGTCGTGCGCGGGACCCAGGTAATGCCCGTCTTTCGCATTCCAATACTCGCGCCGGCCCATCGAGATGAACTGCGGCAGGTTGTCGTTGATGGAACCCAGGCCGTAATGGACCCAGCCGCCCAGCGTGGGATACTCGCCATCGAGCATGTGCCGGCCGGAGTGAAACTGCGTCTGCGCGCCGTGATTGTCGTCGGTGGTGTACATCGAACGAACGATGGCCAGGTCATCGACGCACCCGCCCACATGCGGCACCCAGTCGCTCAGTTCGATCCCTGCCTGGCCGTATTTCTTGAAGCCGACCTGCAGTGGATAGAGCTTGTTTCGCTGCTGACCGTTGGCATCGTTGATGACAGTGACGCGGGCCAGCTTCAGCTTCTCGGGATTCTGCGCGTCCTTGTGCGGTGTTTCGTTGATGGCCTTGCCGGCATACTTCGTCAACTCCGGCTTGGGGTCGAACGACTCCATATGCGACACGCCGCCATTCATGAACAGCCAGATAACGCTTTTGGCTTTGGGCGTAAAGTGGGGCTGGCCGGTGGGCGGTTGCCATTCGTGGGTTGGCTCGGCGCGGAGGATGCCGTCCCGCGCGAGCATTGCTCCGAGCGCGAGCGAGGAGAGGCCGCTGGCCAGGAAGTTTCGGCGCGTGCCGGGAGGGGGAGAGTGGGCGAGGGGGA
>JAYTUF010000154.1:0-2625 GCA_043744755.1 Anatilimnocola sp. | reverse complement strand
TCCTATGGAGGACCTGCGCAACTCGTTTTCAGCGGGCAGCGATGCTTTTTTCACCCCGGAAGCTGGAACAACCGCGACCGTCGACATCTATAACGATAAAACAGGCCAGTGGTTCACCGGAGCACTGTCACAAGCGCGGGGCGGTTTCGCGACCATCGGTGTTGGTTCCCTGGCGTTCTTTGCCGGGGGATTTCGCGTTATTGGCACGCCCGCCCGTGAGGTTCTGACCAATGTGGTGGATATTTATAATACGGCCAGGGGCAGATGGTCGCGGGCTACATTGTCTCAGGCCCGCGATTCAATCACAGCGGTTGCCGTAGGCGACAAGGTGCTGTTTGCAGGTGGCGTTAACTCCCGTGGCGCGCAGAGCAATGTTGTGGATATCTATGACCTTCGCACGGGCAGATGGTCCACCGCCAAACTTTCGCAGGGGCGTAGCAGCATGGCCGCTACCGTCGTCGGCGATATTGCGATTTTCGCGGGAGGGTTGCCCAAGGGCGCGAACCCCAGCAGTGACGCCGTGGACCTCTATAACGCGGCAACGGGTCGGTGGTCCATCGCCAAGCTTTCTCACCCGGACAGCGGAGGAACGGCAGTCACCGTCGGGACAACCGCCCTTTTCGCAAATGGTTACAACACTGGCACGGTTGAATCCTTCAATGCCGTGACGGGACTATGGTCCACCACGGCAATCTCCCAAGGCGACAATCACTTAAAGGCAACCCGCATCGGCACCAAGGCAATCTTTGCTGGCGGCAACGCCGCCTTTGTTAGCGTCTTTGATTCAGCGACCGGCCAGTGGTCCACAGCGCCGATTTCAATTGTCCGCGATGGCAGCGAGTTTAGCGCTGCCACTCTCGGTGCGACGGCCTATGTCGATGGTGGTGATTCGGTTAACACTTACACTGACTCGAATCCCTCGCCCGTCCTGTCCGGTGGCCTCGCCGGCGGTATCCGCCAGCGCGACAAGGTCACCGTGTTGAACACTGGCGATGCGGACCTGGCCAGCGGCTACACGATCCAGCTTTATGCCAGCCCCGACCGCCAGTTGGGCGATGCGATCTTGGTCGGCACTCGCACGGTCGGCTACCCCTTGGCGGCCGGGGCATTGTCGCCGTTTAGCATCCGCACCGTGATCCCCGCAGGCACTCCCGGCGGCATCTACCATCTGCTGGCGGCGGTGCAGGACGCCATCGGGAACATTACGCCCATCGCCGCAGAAGACGCCACCTTTACCGTGCGTGGCTCGCATGCCAACGCTATGGCAAGGCGGTCCGTTAGTTCCGCCGCATTCACCCGGCAGGATCGGACGACACGGGCGTTGGCGTAAACCCAAGGGACCGAGGTAAGATATGGGGTCGAGGCAAGATATGGGGTCGTAAGTTGTATTCAGTCAAAAAAACTATTTGCGACCCGGTTTCAACCTCCGCTACCTCCGCACGCTCGGCTACACCGGCGGGCACGACATGGTGCGGCGCTGTGTGGCCTCCTGGCGAACGCCGATCGAGCGACTCCGGCTGGTGGGATCGAAACCCAGACTCCAGGCGAAAATCGCACTAAAGCTTCAGCGGCCCAGTTCCGATCGTCTGTCATGGCTCATGGTGAAGGATGACATCGAGCGTCGAACAGGGGAGTCGGAATGACTCGACGAACTTCGGAAAACTTGCGCGCCCGGTGGCATGGCAAGCGAATTGGCCCGGTCGTTTGGTGAGGCGGTTCGAGCCCGTGACCTGAACGCCGTTACGGTGTGGACCGAGCGGGCGCGACAGGCAACATCACCCAAGGACATGAATGGCTTTGCCGACGGATTGATTCGGACCTGGCCGGAGGTGAAGGCGGCAATTGAATTGCCGTATAGCAATGGACGGACAGAGGGTCACGTGAATCGGCTGAAGCGGATCAAGCGGAAAATGTATGGCCGGGCAAAGCTGGACCTGTTGCGAATCCGCGTGACCGGTAGTGGACCATAGCCGAGCACAATTCAATCGATCCGTTCTACCGCGGAAACAAATCATCTAATGTGCGGAAGAACCACTGCCAGTAATCTAAGAACTTACTGCTTTGGCCCAGCCAATCATCTCTTCCTATGGCAACTCCAATGACGAGGGACAGTTATTCAATGAGAGAAGGACGGACATTTTGTCCGTCCCTCTCATTTCAAATTAGGCTGGCCGTTCGCTCAGGTGGCGGCAGTGGCCAACTCGGGCTTGGTGCCCTCGGTTTTGTCGGCGGCTTCGATCTTCTTGGTGGAGACCTTGCGCTTCTCGACGAGGCGGACGGCTTTGCCGACACGATCGCGGAGGAAGAAGAGTTTGGCGCGGCGATTTTGACCGCCGCGCTTCACGACGACCTTGGCGATCAAGGGCGAGTGCAAGGGGAAACCGCGTTCGACGCCTTCGTTGTTGACGATGCGGCGGACGGTGAAGGTTTCGTTGATGCCGCAACCCTTTTTCATGATGACGGTGCCGGAGAACACCTGGATGCGCTCCTTTTCACCTTCGACGATCTTCGTGTGAATGTCGACGGTGTCGCCGACTTCAAACGCGGGGGCGTCTTTTTTCAGACTGGATTCTTCCACTTTTTGAATGAGGCTGTTTCGCATGGCTGTCTCCGATCACGTCTAAC
>JAYTUF010000153.1:0-2628 GCA_043744755.1 Anatilimnocola sp. | reverse complement strand
GCCTTCCATCGCAGGTGTGATTCTTTTGGGTCCGGTGGGATTGCTGCTGGGCGCGGCGGTTTCTGTCGCCCTCGTGGCATCTGGCGGTGACAACTCACCGCAGCAGTCCTCCGGTGACCAGGGAACCAAGTAGCTTGGCCAGGCGGGTCAGGCGGCTGAGAAGGGCAAAGTCAAAGGCATGGAGAGATGAGGTGCAGCATGAGTGTGGAAGAACGACTTGAAAAACTTGAAGCCCTTTTGACTTTGCTGGTCGAGCGCCAGCAGGTGCGCGAATGGTACACGACCCAGGAATTCGCCCAGGCTACCGGCAAGGCGGAGTTCACGATCCGTGAGTATTGTCGCCTCGGCAGGCTACGGGCTGAGAAGCGGCAATCGGGCAGGGGAAAATACCCCCAATGGGTACTCTCCCAAGCCGAACTTGAGCGTTACCAACGGGAAGGCTTGTTGCGGTCCCGGTGACCCGCGCTCCGACTTCAGCGTTTTGACCCTTCCGAGCGTCAGGCGACTTTCGGCCTGACGCTCTTTCTTCAGACTCTCACCCATGTGGCGGCGGATTCCAGTCATGTCCAGAAGCAATCCAAAAAAAGATTGCAGAGTCGCGGAGGGTGCTCGGCCGAGCATCGTCCCGGCCGGGACACCGGACTGGATCACGCCGGAACTGGTCGAAGCGACAATTCGCGTCTGGCAACCGTACTATGATGAGGTGCTCACGCCCGAAGAATCCGTTACAATGATCTTGAACGTGGGTCGCTTGTACGGGGTTTTATCGTCGGGGTCGTCGCCATGAAACAGTTCGTCGCGCTGGCACGGGTGAGCAGTCGGGAACAGGAACGCGAAGGCTTTAGCCTCGAAGTGCAGGAACAAGCCCTGCGGCGCTACGCAATGCAGGCCGGCGGCGAAATCGCCAAGTTCTTCCGCATCGCGGAGACAGCCAGCAAGAGCGACGAACGCAAGACGTTCCGCGAACTGGTCGCCTACGCCAAGAAAAACGCGGCCTTCCTCGACGGGCTGCTCTTCTACAAGGTTGACCGCGCCGCCCGCAATCTCTTCGATTACGTCGAACTCGAACGGCTGGAGTCGGAATATGACCTGCCGTTCATTTCCGTTTCCCAGCCGACCGAGAACACCCCAGCCGGTCGCATGATGCGGCGGACCCTCGCCAACATGGCCAGCTTCTACACCGAACAACAATCGGTCGATGTCCGCGAGGGGTTGTCGCGTCGCGTGCAGGAGGGCTGGTTCGTCTCACGCGGTCCATACGGCTATCGCAACGTCCGCAAGGACGGTCGCGGCATGGTTGAGATTGATCCGCAAGCCGCAGCGAACGTCAAACGCATTTTCCATCTCTACGCCTACGAAAACCTCACGCTCGACGGCTTGGTCGAGCGGATCAACGCCGAAGGTCTGGTCTTCCGTGCGTCTCAGCCGAAGTTCCCGCGAAGCACGGTTCACGCCATTCTGAAGGATCGGGCCTACATCGGCGAGATTCTCCACAAGGGCGAATGGTATCCCGGCAAGCATGAACGGCTGATCGACCGGGCGACATGGGAGAGGGTGCAAGTTCTTCTCGGCGGGCAGAATTACCACTGCCACGCGCTTACCTACGGTGGCGAGTTGATGACCTGCGCCCATTGCGGGCATCCGATCACCGGGGAATGCAAAACAAAAATGACAAAGGGCGGCTCCCGCTCTTATGTGTACTATCGGTGTGCCAAGTACACGAAGGCTGGGCATCCCCGCATTCGCGTGCCGGAGGCCGATCTCGACAAGCAGGTGCTGGCTGTGTTCGACAAGATGCGGATCGAGGATGATGGGGTCCGCGACTGGTTCCGCATGGTGCTGGCATCGCAGACGCGCGACGCTCAAGCGGAATCCCTATCGCAACGGGCAGAACTCCAACGGCAGGAAACACTTCTTGTGCAGCAGCAGGATCGGCTGCTCAACCTACGGCTGGCCGATGACGTGGACCAGGAAACGTTCGCACGCAAGAGCACGGAAATCCGTGATCGCCTTGCCTCGATCAAGCTCCAGCTTGAAGCTCTGGATCGGTCACACGATGAAAACGCCGAGTTGGCATCGAAAGTGTTTGAACTTTCGCAAACTCTTCGCCAGCAGTGGCTTACCGCCGACTACGATGCCAAGCGTCGAATCCTCGAAATCGTGTGTTTGAACTGCACGCTCGACGGCGCAACTCTCATCCCTGAAATGAGAAAGCCCTTCGACGTTCTCGCCGAAGGGCTCGTTTCTGAAAAAAGTCGGGGCGACAGGATTTGAACCTGCGACCTCTTGCCCCCCAGTCAAGCGCGCTAGCCAAGCTGCGCCACGCCCCGGAGCAAACAAAGGGGACGCAGCTCGTTGTTCTTACGACCATTTGAAAAGAGCTGAAAAGAGCTGCGTCCCCTTTGGTAACCGTTCACCGATCAAGCAATCGCGGGCAGGATTTTCCCGCTCGGAATGCCGTCACCGCGGCTGTGAGGTATTCCAGCGTGGCGGTTTGACGGAGGCGGCACGTTTGCACGACGGTTAAGATTGACGCCGCCCTCAAAAATACCGACTTTGGATCGCGTTGATTTTCGGCGACATCGGCTTTAGGCGGGGTTCGCCTTGAGGTCGCGACGCCAGGGGCGG
>JAYTUF010000152.1:0-2630 GCA_043744755.1 Anatilimnocola sp. | reverse complement strand
GGCGCTCCGCAGTTGCTGCGGTTCCTTAGGCCAGTTCGTGCCGCTCGCGCAATCCCTTCAGCATTCAGCCGAGCGAACCGCGACGGACGATCCGCGCTTTCCCGCTATCTCACCCAGTGAACTCCCTTATCTCGATTTAGAAGTTTGGCTGCTCGCCAACATGCAGCCGATGTCAGCGCAAGGAGAAGCACGCCGCGAAGCTATCGTCATTGGTCAACACGGCCTGCAAATCGCGCGGGGAACTGCGAAGGGGCTGTTGCTGCCGGGTGTCGCCATTGAGCATCAGTTCTCGGCCGAAGAGTTTCTGCGTCAAGTCTGCCGCAAAGCGGGCCTGCCGCCGACGGCTTGGAAAGACGACGACGTGCAACTCTGGACGTTTGAAGGAACTTGTCTCACCGCCTCGCTGGCGGAATTGGGCGCGGCTCCGCCCGCGAGTGTTCCTCCGCCGATAGCTCAGGCTGATCTGCCGCCGCTCGCAAACTTCTTCCGCGACAACGTGATCGCGGTAGCCACGGGCGCCACGCCGAATTACTTCGCCCATGGCGCTGCGGATGGAAATGTGGCGGGAATGGTCGTATCGCTGTTCAGTCGAGACGGTCAGTCGCTGGGCCAATCGTGCCGACTCAATTTGCGCGACTCCGTGCCGTTGCAATCGTCCCTCTTTCAAATCGCCCAGCAATTGGGCGAGCAATTAGGCAACCAGCGAATCGCGCCACAGTTGTTGCAAGGCTCCCGCGCGGAACTCACGGTTCTGAGCGACGTCGCCATGCACGGCAGCGTCAGCGCACCGGACCTGCGCGGGTTTGATCCCGCGCAACGCGCTCTCGCCGTGCTGCAACGGCAACGGACGGTGATTGCTTTTGATCCTGATTCAGCGCCCGCGGACTTACTGGCGACTGCCGTCCAAGCCGCGAGCATCGACGCGGAAGAGCCCGCGTCCATTTTCAGCCTGGCCGCCGTCTCGTCAGCGCCCCGCGTGATTTGGACCCAAGTACCACAGCCATCGTCCGGAGCGGATGTCCGTCCCGCCGCGCAGGCCGGCCGGTTTTATCCCGCTGATATTCGCGAGTTGAATTCACTCGTTGATCGCTGCCTCGCGGGTTCAGAAGTTACGAAACAAATGGTGCCCGCCGTGATGATGCCACATGCGGGGCTTGTCTACTCCGGTCAGATCGCCGGCGATGTTTTGCGGCGCGTGCAGATTCCCGAGCGGGTCATCGTGCTTGGTCCCAAGCACACGGCGCAAGGCGTCGATTGGGCGGTTGCACCGCACGCGGCCTGGTCAATTCCCGGCGCGACGCTCGCCGCCGATCGTGAGTTGGCCGCGATGCTTTGTCAGCACATCGCCGGCCTGCAACTCGACGCCGCCGCTCACGCGCAGGAACATGCGATTGAAGTGGAACTTCCGTTTCTCGCGCGATTAGCTCCTCACGCGAAGATCACCGGCCTCGTCTTCGGCCAGGCGAACCTAGCGCAATGCCTGAGAATCGCCGCCGGCCTGGCAGCGGTGATTAGAACATTGCGAGAGCCGCCCCTGCTGATCATCTCCAGCGACATGAATCATTTCGCCACCGACAGCGAGAATCGCCGGCTGGACGAGATCGCGCTGCAAGCGCTGGAAACGCTCGATCCAGCGACTCTGTTTAACACGGTCCGCGATCAAGAGATCAGCATGTGCGGTTTGGTGCCGGCAGTGATCGTGCTGGAGACGTTGCGGCTGCTTGGGCAACTCGGCAGCGCCCGCCGGATTGGCTATGCGACGAGCGCGGATGTGACGGGGGACAGGGCGCGCGTGGTGGGCTATGCGGGCGTTTTCTTCGCGTAGCCTGCAGCCATGCTGCGGGCGAGAACAATTGACGATCAATCCGTCGCTGTAGCCGAGTAGGTCAGGCACGGTACTCCTTGCCTGACGAGTCAATGCTCCATTCGCGAAAACTGCTGATATTGGTCCCGAAAGCGCTGTGGCGGACAGTGCTCAGTTGCAGTGCAACGGCCATTCGTCAGGCAAGGAGTACCGTGCCTGGCCTACATGGCTGACCCGCCGATTTGTTGAGTTCACGACACCATTTCCCAACACGCCCCAGCGCCGCAGCCGGGAATGGCACCAGGTGCGCGTTGAGAAACCCACCCCATTTCTCAACACCCCTCCCCATTGGATGGGTTCCGTTGCCTGCACCGTCGTTCGCTGGAGTACCGCCTTCAGGCAGTCCTCTTCACCACCGCACGTCGCGATGCTGACGGCCGCTAACGAGCCCCGACTTGACCACGGTGATAACCGTTATCGCGAGCTTTTTCGCCGGGCATCCGCCGTTCCCAAGCCCTTGCCAGATAACATTTTATCGAAATGTTATCCGCACTGGATAACCAATTCGTGAACACAATTGATAACGCCTCAACCGGGTGGGGTGAGTGAGTTCACGCGGCAAGATACCACCAGCCGTTGGTTTTCCGCCTTCAGGCGGCCCTTTCAACAACGGCACCTGTCAATTCCTGCCTGCTCAAATTGCCAAAGATCACTGCGCACATTTTACGCATATCGTAATTAGTTGTCAATCATGTGTTGTTGACAATCGGGGCAACTGACCCGAGCGAAGCGAACAACCGTCGGGGATAAACCCCGACGCTCCGAC
>JAYTUF010000151.1:0-2634 GCA_043744755.1 Anatilimnocola sp. | reverse complement strand
ATAGACCAGCCCCGCCTCGTCAATCGCCACGCCGTGCGTTTCGCCCCATTGAATATGGCTGGGCAACTCGCCCCAATTGTGCTCGCACTCGTATTGATATTCCTTCTCGCCAACGAGGGCCTTCTTCGTACCGGCTTTGTCTTGTGCGCCCAAAATCAGCGGCCCCCAGGCGGTGGCGACAACTGCTGTTGCGGAGGCTTCTAAAAACTGTCGTCGAGTTGAGATATTCGATTGCGAACGTGACATTGCGGGCACCTGAGTAGCGAGAGGTTGGAAGATCGCGGGATTATAAGCCTGCGGCGCTGGCGGATTCCAGCAGCCAGTGAACGCGCTTGCCCTATTTGCCGAATGGCAACTCACTCGTAAAATCGGGCCATTCACTCACAGTTTCCTAGAAGGACCACGATTCATGCCCGCCGAACGTACGCTGATTTTGCTCAAGCCCGATTGTGTGCAGCGCCGCCTGATGGGGCGCGTCATCGGCCGCCTGGAAGAGAAGGGGCTGAATCTGATCGCCCTGAAAATGCTCAAGGTCACGCCGGCCCTCTCCAAAGAGCACTATGCCGAGCACGTACAGAAGCCGTTTTATCCCGCGCTCGAAAAGTTCATCACGGCCGCGCCCATTGTGGCGCTGGTCGTGGAAGGACTCGAAGCCATTCGTGTCGTTCGCGAGATGCTTGGCGCGACAAATGGCTTGAAAGCTGCCGCGGGCACGATTCGTGGCGATTACAGCAGCAGCAAGCAAATGAACCTGGTGCATGCCTCCGATGGCCCGGAAGCTTCCGCCCGCGAAATTGCTTTGTACTTCAAGCCCGATGAGTTGCACACTTATGTGCCGACGCTGACGCCCTGGTTCAAGGCGGATGATGAGTAATGCCCAATGCCGCCTTTGACGCCCGTGGAAAAGAGTTGTTGCAGGGGCTGACCGATACGCGGCAGCTCAAGCTGTTTCAGTACCTGACGGGGTCGCTCGGCGCGACGGCGAACATCGAAGGCCGCGGCGAGGTAATTGTTCTCTGCTCGAACAATTACCTGGGGTTGGCCAATCATCCGGAAGTGATTGAAGCGGGGCACGCGGGTCTGCGACAGTATGGCGCGGGGACCGCTTCGGTCCGTTTCATTTGCGGCACACTCAAGTGCCACCGCGAATTGGAAGAGACGATTGCCCGGTTCGTCGGCACTCAGGCCGCGCTCAGCTATGTCGCTTGCTGGAATGCGAACGCGGCGGTCTTTCCCACGCTGGCCGGACCCGATGATGCGATTCTCTCCGATGAGCTGAATCATGCGAGCATCATCGATAGCATTCGCCTCGTCGGCAAAGCGACCGAACGAGTTGTTTACAAACACAACGATCTAGGCGATCTCGAACAGAAGCTGCAAGCCACGCGGCACAAAGCTTGCCGCTGGGTGGTGACTGACGGCGTGTTCAGCATGGAAGGGGACGTTTGCCCGCTGCCGGAGATCATCGCGCTTTGCAAACAGTATGAAGCGATGCTCGTCGTTGACGATTCGCATGGCATCGGCGCTCTCGGCACGACGGGCCGCGGCACGCCCGAGCATTTTGGTTGCCTGAATCAAATCGATCTGCTGACGGGAACCTTAGGCAAAGCACTGGGTGGCGCTGCCGGTGGTTATGTCGCCGCGTCGCAAACGGTGATCGACTTGCTTTTGCAGCGCTCTCGCCCCAGCTTGTTCTCAAATGCGGTTCCCGCGACCGTGGCCTGCAGCGCTCGGAAGGCGATCGAGATCATCGAGCGCGAACCACAGCGGATGAACAAGCTGCGGCAGAACATTCAGCAGATTCGCGCCGGCTTCGACAAGCTGGGCTTCGCTTGTCACGCTTCGCCGACGGCCATCATCCCCATCATGATCGGCGACGAAGCGGAAGCCATCGCCAAAAGTCGCCGGCTGCTGGAGCTCGGCGTGATGGTGGTTGGGTTCGGCTTTCCCGTCGTCCCCAAGGGTCAGGCGCGGTTGCGCGTGCAAGTCTCCGCCGCGCTCGAACCGCATCACATCGAGCAAGCGATCGCTGCTTTTGCCAGGCTGTAATTCGCGTGTTGCCTGCCTAGGGCGACGACTTCAGCAGCTCATCAATTTGCTGACGCATCTCGACCGCAATGCCTGGTTTGTAGCCGGTCCAAATGGCCCGGACGAAGCCTTGCTGATCGAGCAGCACGGTGGTGGGGTAGGAAAAATTCTCGCTGCGATTGAGCCGCATGAGTTCCAGTCGCGTAGCGAGTCTCGGATCGCAATGGACGGGCAGATCGTAGCCCTGGCTCTTCAGATATGCAGTCGTTTGCGCCGCGAGTTGCGATTCGTTGGAATCGAACATGCACGCCACCGAGACGAAACGAAACTGCGGATCGTTCGCCAGCCCCGCCCGTAGTTCCATCAGTTCGGGAAACTCCAGCCGGCAGGGCGGGCACCAAGGGCCCCAGAAGTTGACTAGCATCACTTGCCCCGCGAGGCCTGCGCTGGTCAGCGATTCGCCTTCGCCCGTGAGTGGTTCGAGTTGCAGTTTTGTCAGCCGCTGACCGACGGCAGGCTCCGCGGTGGGACTGCGCGGGGGCGCGATACTACGGAAGATCAGCACTGCCGCGATCACGACGCCCAGCAATAGAAACAGGCCGATCA
>JAYTUF010000150.1:0-10270 GCA_043744755.1 Anatilimnocola sp. | reverse complement strand
GCATTTTGGGCTCTTCCCCGGCGCGATCGCAAGCGGCGGCGGAGAAGTACGGAGTGCCGCGGGCGTATGCCACACTGGATGAATTGCTGAGCGATGCCAGCGTGCAAGCAGTTCACGTCACCTCGCCCAATCGCTATCACGCCGAGCAGACTGCGGCGGCGTTGCGAGCGGGGAAGCACGTGCTGTGCGAAAAGCCGCTGGCGATGAATTCGCGGGAATCGGCCGCGCTGGTGACCCTAGCGCAGGAAACCGGTTTGCACGCCGGCGTTTGTTACAACGTGCGGTTTTATCCACTTTGTTATGAAGCGCGGGCCCGCGTTCTGCTTAGCCACCGGCTTCAGAGACTGTCCGGCCTTTGCATTGTCTTGAACCCGCAGGGTTCGCAGCCATTAGCCCCGGGTTGAGGCGTTAGCCGATACCCGGGGAAAACGGAGAAATCATCCCCTCGATCCCGCAGGGATCGCAGCGCCGTGAGGCTGCGATCCCTGCGGGATCGAGGGGATGGAATATGCCTCGGGAACCCCAGGTGTCGCTACGCTCAACCTGGGGCTAATTGCTTTGATCCCTCCGGGATCGATTCAAATACATTCACAAAGCCGGACAGTCTCTGAAGCCGGTGGCTAAAAATGCAAATTACTTCATTCCACTAAACTGATACGATGATTGTAATTCCGATGTCTCCACTTAAACCTTAAGCGTTTAACTTTGAACCTATAGCGAGATTTCCCATGCAACTCGGTTTCGTCAGCGCCATTCTCGCGGATCTCAGTTTAGAAGACGTCGCGCAATTCGCGGGCTTGAACGATTTCGATTGCGTCGAGCTGATGTGCTGGCCGGTGAGCAAGGCCGAGCGGCGGTATGCGGGCGTGACCCACGTCGATGTCACCGATTTTTCGGCGACTCAGGCAGCGGAAGTACACAAGGTGATGGCCAACGCCCGCGTGGCAATCAGCGGCCTGGGATATTACCCGAATCCGCTGTCGCCCGACTTGGCAGAAGCAACTAGGTGCGTGGAACATCTAAAAAAGGTGATCGTGGCAGCGCCCTTGCTGGGCCTCAATCAAGTCAACACGTTCATCGGCCGCGATTGGACGAAATCGATCGATGACAACTGGCCCCGGCTGCTCGAAACCTGGCGGCCCCTTGTGCGCCTGGCTGAACAACACCAAGTGCGAATCGGCATCGAGAATTGCCCGATGTTTTTCACCCAGGATGAATGGCCCGGCGGCAAGAATCTGGCCATCAGTCCCAAAATCTGGCGACGGCTGTTTTCTGAACTAGACAGTGCAAACTTGGGTTTGAACTACGATCCTTCGCACATGATCTGGCAGCAGATGGACTACACGCGGCCACTCATCGAGTTCAAGGATCGCCTGTTTCACATCCACGCGAAAGATGTGCGAATCGATCACGACAAGCTCAACGACGTCGGCATCCTCGCGCATCCCAATGAGTATCACATTCCCAAGCTGCCGGGCCTGGGCGATGTGAACTGGGGCCGGTTTTTCTCCGTGCTTTCGGAAGTTGGCTATCGCGGGCCGGTGTGTGTGGAAGTCGAAGACCGGGCTTATGAAGATTCGCTGCCAAGCCGGCAGCGGGCGCTGCGGCAGAGTGCGATCTACTTAAGGCAGTTCATGGGGCGGTGAAATACTTCCTCGCTAACGCGTCGGGCTACCTGTTTACGCATGGACCACTTTACAGCGGCGTCACTCTCACCAGATTCCATTTCAGCCCCGTGTCGCTCGCACCTTTCACATAGATTGATTGCGTCCAGTCCTGCCAGCGATATTCAACGCCGTCGGTATTGGGGCGAAGTTGCAACAGCGGTGGATGATAGTTGTAACCTCGCTTTTGCCGCATCCATTCGGGAAAGCTCGTCACGGTCGATTGCCCGAGATAAGAAACCTTACCGGCGTTCCACAGGTTATCGCTGATGTCCCATTCCTGCCGACCCTGACCCAGGAATTTGGCCGTGAGCAGCCGACCCTCAAAATCCAGCGTTTGATCCTGACTGCCAAAGGCCAATTCGAACTCGTCCCACACGATCGCCAAGCCGCGGATGGTCGCACTGCCGTTGCCGATCAGGCGGAAGTCGTCCCCCGTGATGATCGCGGGGAGTTGATAGTTAGTGCTATTGCCTTCCAGCGACGGCAGGTTGCGGCCAGCCAGAACCACTCCGGTACCCGTGATGCGAATGTCGGCCGCGGAATCAGCAGCCAGCACCGTGCCCGTGATGCTCACGTTGCTCCCCAGCGAAAGCTCGCCATCGCTACGGAAGACGCCGAGCGGATTCGTAACGGGATTGGCCGCCAGCGTCAGGTTGCTCGGCGAGGCGCCATAGGTGGCACTGATCGAGGGAATGGCATAGCTCACGCCGCCCGGGTAAAGCTGATACGTCGTCACATTGCTCGGACGAGTCACCGGGGCGCTCGTGCTGGCGGTGGATGTCTGCGTGGTCAGGCCGAGGTTGTTAGTCAGGCTCGTTTGGACATCGGCCAATTGCGTCGTGTTGCCCAGCGTCACCGTGCCGCTGAGGATCCGGTCGTCGTTGCCGGTCGCGATCCGCAGCGCGTTCAGATTGTTCAAGTAAAGATCGCGCGTAGCCACATCGCCAGGATAGTCCGTGCTCAATCGCAAGCGGCCGAGAAAAGTGGTGTTGCCTTCAATGCGGATTGGAAAATTCAGGATGGCATCACTGGAACTCCATTGATAGACCGTGGGCAGCAAGTAGTTCGTCCAACCGGTCGGATTGCTGCGCAGCGAGCGGCGAATCAATTGCACTACCGCCTGCAAGCGATAGGTCGTTTGCATCGTCGGTTGCGTGGGATCGGTCGCGGTGCCGGTGGAAGTGATCGTCACGCGAAAGGGATATTCCGCGTAGCTCGGATCGGACGAGGCCAGCGCGGCGTCACCGGTTGCGTATTCAACGAGATAATGTGTATTCGCATCGACAGTGGCCTGGATCGTGCTCGTCACGCCGGCCCAGCCATTCTCATGCATCTGGCGCAAAGCGCTTGCCAAGCCTGCCTCCGCGGCCAGCCGGGCATCAAGTTGCCGCGAACTGTTGCGGGCGATCAAGCCCGCCGTGGCTTGCGTCCGCAACAGGGCATACGAGAGCGCGAGCGTGATCGCCAGCAGGCCCAGCACCACAATCACGGCCACGCCGGAGCGCCGCGGCCAACGATTGTTTTTGCGGCGAATGGAGGTGGAGCCTGTCATAAATAAAGCATTCTTAAAGGACGAATCTCAAAATACCATTCTCGAAATCGTTTGGCTGCTTGAAGCAACTCCGATTTCAGCGGCAGCGAGCATTGGTGACCTAAGCTTCGTACTTCTTAGCCACCGGCTTCAGAGACTGTCTGGCCTTCGCACCTGCCTTGAACCTGAAGGGTTCGCAGCCATTAGCCCCGGGTTGAGGCGTTAGCCGATACCCGGGGAAAACCAGGAAAATCATGCATCGATCCCGAAGGGATCGCAGTGCCGTGGGACTGCGATCCCTTCGGGATCGTGACATGGAATTTGCCTCGGAAACCCCAGGTGTCGCTGCGCTCAACCTGGGGCTAATCGCTTTGATCCCTCCGGGATCGATTCAAATGCACTCACAAAGCCGAACAGTCCCTAAGGCCGGCGGCTAAATGGGCGAATTGCTTCAATCTCTAAACTGAATTCTTGTTTGTGTTTTGTGCTTTGAAATCTACTTATTCAACTGATATCCAAACGAAGCAGATCCAAAAAACGGAATGACCTGCCCGCTCGTCGAAACGCCATCACTCGCGTCCACCAGCAACTCCATCTGACAAGCCACCTGCCGGCTGCCGGTCGTGCTCCCATAGCGATCGAGCGGCCAATCGAGCTGGTCCCAGGTCAGAGTACCCGCGCGGTACGCGGCCCACTGAGCATCGGTCGGCCCCGCCATGATCAGGAACCGCGCGCAGCCGCACAAACTGCCGCTGGTGGTCGGGCGGGCGGTGTGCAGCCGATTGGTCAGTACGGTCCGCGTGGCGGTGTTGCTGCTCTTCAAATTACTGATCAGTGTGTTCCAGGAAGTAGTGGCCGATGCTGCCGGTGCGGCGGCGGTGTTGCTCGGCTCGCGAATCTCCAGCAGTTCGTTGGCGACCGACGGATTCGGCGTATACAGCAGCAGCTCGTGTACGCGTGGCAGACCCGTGGGCGATGCCGCGTTGCCGGTCGGTTTCCAAATGATGAGAGCATCGGGAAATGCGAAGCCGCTGACGGTCGTCGAAAAAACCCGGCAGCCGGCAAAGCTTTCGTTGGCAGTCGCTCGTTCGATATTCGCTTCGATTCGGGCGAGCGTCACCCGCGCATGCTGCGCGGCCTGCGTGTGGCCGGTGCAATAGGAGTTCGACGAACGAACTCCCGTTGCTACGCTCCCCAGCGCGCCAGCGATGAGCGTCAAAATCAGCATCGAAGCGAGCAATTCCGGCAGCGACAAACCGCGCCGTTGCTTGCAGGCAAGGTTAGCCGGGTGGTGGCAGGTACGCATAGACGCGCCTCCGTTTGGCCAAAGGAATCACGCGGCCATCGGTATGGACATATTCAATCGTCACTTCCGCCGCTCGATAGTAGCTGGTGCTGGAACCGGTCAACCGCACGCTATGATTCGTCGCGCTGACGAAGTAGATGTCAAACTTCTGCCGCCAGTTGGTGAAGTAACCGCTGGGGACGCAGAAGCTGCTGTTGCGAGCCCCACCCGCGTCGTTTCCCGTGCCGAGCGCTTCGCCCCACATCCCTGCCGCCGGCGTCACGCTGAGCTGCTTGTAGTCGTCGACGTCGTTATAGCGCTCGCGTCCGTACCCGGAACCTTCGTACGCGGAGCGACCACTGATGCTCAGTGGCGTATCGCCGCTGGTCATGAACCGCTTTGTCGAAACTTCAGCCAGCAATTGACAAGCCAGACCATCCGCAATCAGCCGATCGACGGCGTCGGAAGTCGAAGTCAAACAACTTTCAATCGCGAGCAACATCACGCTGCCCGCGAGGGTGGTGATCGTCAAAGCGACGAGGGCCTCGGCCAGCGAGAAGGCGGAGCGACGTCGCATGCGCCCGCGGCGAAATTCCTGCCTGAGTAATTGCAGCGCAGGCATGTCCTGATTCCCGGAACATAGCGGGGACGAACAGGAGAAAAAGCACGGCGGGGTCCCCTCTAGCTCCCAGCTATCCCCGCCGTGCCCTAGAACCAGCACCTCTCCCCGAGGCGCGGTTGCAACAAACCCTAGGTCATCCAGTGGCCGTGTCAAATGTGCGGGCGTCCTGTTAATTGGGAGGGCGAGGCTCCTGCCGAGCCGTGGGGCGGAAAACATGTCATTTCGCGATTCCGGCTCCGCAGGAGCGTCGCCCTCCCAGGGATCCAGTTGGGGTGAGGGGCAGGCCTGCAGTACCAGTTGTATCGCCTGTCAGGCCATCCCCCGGACGACTAGAATTCACGGACCACACATTTCGCTGACTAACTTCATTCCGCCCCGAGTTTTCTGACTGTGCTCAACCGCTTTCCACCCTGCGCCTTGATCGCAGCCACCCTGTTGCTCGCCGCCGGCTGCAATACGCCGCCGCCGCAGACCGATACGCTCATCTATGCCCAGGCCAGCGATCCCAAAACGCTCGACCCGGTGAACACCGATATTGCCGAAGCGGTGCATGTCATCACCAACATCTTCGATACGCTGGTGACCTACGACGACCGGACGACGGAGCTCGTCCCCGCGCTGGCGGAGAAGTGGACTGTCAGCGAGGACGGCCAGACTTGGACGTTCACGCTCCGCGACAACGTGCTGTTTCACGATCATACGAATTGCGATTCCGCCGCGGTCAAGACTACCTTCGACCGCATGCTGGCCGACGAACATCCGCTGCTCTACGATGCGGCCCGCCCTTATCAATCCAGTTATTCGATGATCGATACCATCGAAACTCCTGACCGGCTGACGGTCGTGTTTCATCTCAAGACGCCGAGCGCCATCTTTCTCACGAACCTGGCGATGTTCCCCGCGAGCATCGTTTCGCCCACGGCCTTGAAGGAAAAGGGAAAGGAGTTCGCCGATGCGCCGGTCGGCACTGGCCCGTTTCGCGTCGTGAAGTGGAACCGCGATCAACAACTGGTGCTGCAAGGTTTTGAAAAGCATTGGCGCGGCGCGCCGCCGGTCAAAAACCTGATCATCGTTCCCGTGAAAGACAACACGACTCGCGTGCAGCGGCTCACGCGCGGCGAAGTCCATCTGGTCGATAGTCTCGCGCCGCAAGATTACGACGCGGCAGCGAAGGATCCGGCACTGGTGGTGCAAGAGCAAGTGGGGATGAACGTTTCGTATCTCACCATGCAAATGGAAAAGCCGCCGCTGAATCTTCTGAAGGTCCGGCAGGCCATTGCCCACGCCATCGACAAGCAGACGCTCATGAAGATCGGTTTCGATGGCCACGCGGAGCCGGCCACCAGCATGGTGCCGCCCGGCATGTGGGGACACGACAAGAGCCTGGTCGATCATCCATTTGATGTCGCCAAAGCGAAGCAACTCATGCAGGAAGCGGCCGCCGCTGCGAATTTTACTCTGCCGATCAAATTGAATCTCTCCGTAATGAGTCAGGCTCGCCCCTATCTGCCGCAGCCCATTCCGATGGCCGGCTTTCTTAAGGATTCGCTCCGCGAGATTGGCATTGAAGTGACCGTCAGCGGCCGCGATGTGAACGAGCACTTCGATCACCTGATGGCCGGTCGGCACGAACTGGGCCTGGCGGGATGGACCAGTGATAACAGCGACCCCGATAATTTTCTCTATTCGCTGCTCGATCCCGACAACATCAGCGAGCGGGGCAACAACCTGAGCCGGTTCCGCGATCCCAAGTTCCATGAACTGCTCATCGCGGGACAGACCGAAATCAACGCCGACAATCGCTTGCCCCTTTATCATCAGGCCCAAGCGATTGCCCTCCGCGAGATTCCCGTCGTGCCGCTTGCGCACACCCAGTTGCGAGCCGCCCATGTGAAACGACTATCAGGCTTTCATTTGCACCCGACGGGACTCGTCCGCTTGGGCAAAGCCAGGTTGAATGTCTCCGCTGAGGCCCAGCCGTGATTAAGTATCTGGCCTGGCGGATCGCTCATGCGCTGGTGACAGTCGTGGTCGCGGTGTCGTTAGTCTTCATCGCCGTGCGGATGCTGCCGGGCAATCCGCTGCTCGCGCGCTTCGGGCAACATCCGGACATTAAGCAGATCGAAAAACTCCGCGAACAATATGGCTGGAACCAGCCCATCTATGTCCAACTAGGCAAATTCTTCTGGCAACTGGTGACGACCGGCGATCTCGGCAATTCATTGGCCCGGAGTCACGTCAGCGTGAACAAAGAACTACGTCAGCGGATTCCCGCGACGGTGGAACTGACTGCCGCCGCCTGCCTGCTGGCCTTTCCGCTGGGCATTGCCGCGGGAGTCGCCGCGGCCGTCTGGCGAAATCGCTGGCCCGACTTTCTTTGCACGGCCGGCTCGCTCATCGGCGTGAGCATTCCCGTTTTCTTTCTCGGCATCTGTTTACGATTGATCTTCTCCGGCCTGCCGACATCGCAGCGTCTGCCGCCGGAGGTTTTTGATTTCGAGCCGCTCAGCGGCCTGTTTTTGATTGATACACTGCTGCGCGGCCGTCCCGACCTCTGGCTTTCCGCGCTCTCTCACTTGATCTTGCCCGCCATGGCGCTCGCCACCATCCCCGCCGCCATCATTGCCCGCATCACGCGTTCCGCGATGCTCGACGTGCTGGCCGCCGATTACCTTCGCACCGCTCGCGCGAAAGGTTGCAGCCTGTGGCGGTCTGTCTGGCGACATGCGCTTCCCAATGCCGCCGTTCCCGTGGTGAACATTGTTGGCTTGCAAGTTGGCCTGCTGTTGTCTGGCGCGGTCCTGACCGAAACCGTTTTCGATTGGCCCGGCATGGGAACTTACATTGCCAGCGCCGTCCTCGGCGACAAAGACTACGTCGCGGTGCAAGCCGGCGCGATCGTCATCTGCCTGCTGTTCGTCACCCTCAATCTATTGCTCGATGTAGTGTTCGTTTGGCTTGATCCGCGGATTCGTTTGAGTGAATGAGAGAGTCAGGGGTCGGGGTGAGGGGCTGGGCAGCGCGCAGCCTTTCCAGTTCAAAAGTCGAAACCCGGTTGAAGGCCTCAGCCGGGTTTTTTCTCCCACCTAGTACAGAGTAGAATACGGTTAGCATCACGAATCGACTTGGAGAACAGAAATGCCCGCACTTTCAATAACTATCGCCTCCGAACGAGTGGCCCAAATTGTCGAGCAAGCGACATCGCCTGCTTTGGATGAGATTTTCTCCGAACTTTTTCCTGAGCGTTCCGTCCCCGACGTACTCTCGGCCAGTGACTTGGCTCACCATATCCGCAATGAAATTGAAGTTGAGGAAATCGTTGACCTTTGGAACGTCGTTTTCCCCGCAGATCACGACGTCTGGTACAACGAAGAAACTCAAGAGTTGCATTTCAACGAGGAATTGATCGGCCACGCCGATTAGCCAACCGCGCTAGGCGATATTCCTCTTAGGAATCTGTTGTGCCTGCCACAGCATTTCAGCACTTTCAACAAGATGTGGCGCGGGCCACGGCAATCGTCGCCCATGCGGACCCGCTTCCCCGGACGACTCCCGCCGAGCGTCTGCTTCGGTCGGACCTGCTCCGCAGCGCGTGGATGTTCGCCGTTGGCGCGTTGGATGCCTACTTTTGCGACGCTTACACCGACATCGTCGCTGCCACGGCAAACTCGAAGAGTCGCCAACCGGGAATCAATTTGCCTGAATGGGTCTACGACATCAAACTTCCACTGCGGGCAATCCTGGAAGAATATGACAATGCGAATTGGCGTTGGCGGATGGCAGCTCGAAAAATGATGGAGCGTGAAAACGTAATCAGCCTGGCGGCGATCCAAATGTTGTTCAACAAATTCTTTCGGGACGACCACAAGTTCTTCCGCGGTCTGCTTGACGATTGGATGCGGAGGCCTGATTCAAAATCCAGGCTGCTCGGCGTCTCCCGCGCCGATTACCTGGCGATGAATGATGTCGACAAGCGACAAGCGAGAAAACAGACCCATGACCAGCTCGAAGATCGATTTCGCACGATCTTCCAACGCCGACACGACTGCATTCACAATTGCGATCGGCCCCGCATGTCGCCCCAGCCATTGGAAAGTGGCAGAGTCGTGCTGAAAGTCATTCAGGACATTGAGTTCCTGGTCAGCCGCTGCGACGAACACATCAATCTGGAGTTTCGCGAGTTCTTGTTCGGTGCCGGTTGCTCGGCAGCGACGATTGCACAAGCGGGATACTGAGTAAGGGTCTAAGGCCGGGTGGCCACGATGACCAGCCAACCCGCGTACAATGGTATTCTTCAAAACCGTTCGCTACAAAATCGCTCGCGCATCATGTCCTCCACTGCAACCCCCGCATCCCCCGCCCGCCGCGCGTGGCAGCGCTTTGCCCGCAGTCGCGCCGCTTGCGCCGGTGCAGTGATTGTCAGTAGCCTGATCCTCATCGCCTGCGCCGCGGATTGGATTGCGCCTTACAAGTTGAACGCAACCAGCCAAGAGATCGCCGCGCAACCCTCGCGCGAGCACTGGCTTGGCACCGATGCATTGCGCAAAGACGTGCTGACCCGCGTGCTGCATGGTTCGCGGCTGTCCCTCCTCGCGGGAATCTCCTCCGTTGCCTTGGCGCTCAGCGTCGGTGCGCCGCTCGGGGCGCTGGCCGGGTTTCTCGGCGGCCGAACCGATGCCGTCCTCATGCGGGCCATCGATGTGGCGCTCGCCTTTCCCAGCATCCTCATCGCGCTTCTCTGCACCGCAGCATTTCAACCCGGCTGGGCGACAGTGGTGATTGCCGTCGGCCTAATCAACATTCCGGTCTTCGCGCGGCAATCGCGGGCGACGGTCCTGGCGATGGCCAATCTCGACTACGTTCTGGCCAGCCGCGCCATGGGCATGAGCACCTGGCAACTCCTCACCCGCGTGCTGTTTCCCTCGCTCGTCGGTCCGCTTACGGTACTCGCCAGCCTGAGCGTCGGCACCGCGATTCTGGAAGTGGCCGGCCTGTCGTTCCTGGGACTCGGCGGCGATATGACCGCCGCTGAATGGGGCGCGATGCTCTCGCAAGCCAAAGACTATTGGAGCCGCAACGTGTGGTATGCCCTCGCGCCGGGAATGGCCATCTCGCTTTCAGTGCTCGGGTTCAATTCACTGGGTGATGGCCTGCGCGACGCGCTC
>JAYTUF010000149.1:0-2639 GCA_043744755.1 Anatilimnocola sp. | reverse complement strand
GGCAGCCAGCAGATTTTTGGCAACTTTTTCTCGCAGTCGAGGAAAATGCAGAGGGGAAAGGGAACGCGCATCTCCTGCAGCGCATCCATTTTCCTGAGCACTGGCCGGAACCGGTGCGCGAGTGCTGGCAGAACAATCGGCCGGCGTTTCTCCGCGAGTGATCAGAACAGAGGCCGCTGCCCAGGCAGCGTTTCAGGAGCAGGTGTATGTCGACTGCGGAATTGAACTTGTTTCGCTGCGACGAAGCGGGCCGTCAGCCCACGCACAAGGGGCATTCGCCCGGTCAGCCGCTGCATCGCATTCAAGAGGTGCGTTTGCAGCAAGGAATGTCGCTGCGCACCGCGTCGCGGCACTTGGGCTTGGATGTGCGGACGATTCGTGCCCAGGAACAAGCCACGTCCGATCTGCGATTGAGCGACCTTTATCACTGGCAAGCGGCGCTGGAAGTGCCTGTGCAAGAATTGCTGGTGGAATCGGACGAGCCGCTATCGCGGCCGGTGATGGAACGAGCGCGCATGGTGCGACTGATGAAGACCGCCGCCGCGCTATTAGAGACTGCTCCCAACGCCAGTTCTCAGCGGATGACGGAGAATCTGATCGAGCAACTCGTGGAAATCATGCCCGAACTGCGCGACGTGGGACCCTGGCATAGCGTCGGCCAGCGCCGAACCCTTGACGAAATGGGCCGGATTGCTCAGAACCCCATCTCAATCGAGTGTGGGGACTATGGAGACGACGGGGATTAAGCCGGCTCGCAGTTCGCAGCTTTGTCGATGTCGTCTGCGAATCTTGGGATCTCGCAGGAAACTGAAAAAACCGTCGTTGCGAAACTCTCCGCCAAGCTGCGCCAGCCTCGCAGGTGAAAGAAAATGACCCCAACGGGACTCGAACCCGTGTTACCGCCGTGAAAGGGCGGTGTCCTAGACCGCTAGACGATGGGGCCTGGGTGAAAGAACGCAGCGGGAGACTTCTAAGAGTCGCGCGGGCATTCGATCAAACCGAAGATTCGGGTATACCGGGCTGGGGCGGGATTAGTCAAGAGGGGCGGAGCATTCATCACGGCGGAGCGTGATGAGTACAATGAAAACAAGAAATGAACCGATAGCGGCTACGAACGGGCCCGGCGATGACGTTGCATCGCCACGGCCAGCTTATCCATCGGAGCCGGCAGGACCCGAGGGTTCCAGGCCGGATTGTTCCAACTGGGCAGCTTCGTTCCGCTTGATGGCATCGTAAACCTCGCGGCGATGGACGGGCACCTCTTTGGGCGCTTCCACGCCGAGGCGAACCTTGTCCCCGCGAATCTCAACGACGACAATTGTGATGTCGTTGTTGATGACGATGCTTTCGTTTTTCTTGCGTGACAACACCAGCATGGATCGATTCCTTCGCAGTAGGCACGGTCCTATTTTCCGCCGCGCTAGATTCCGGTTCGGCAGTTCACCTGGGTGCAGCTAAAGTCGTCTCACCACCTGCCTGCGCGGAAATCCTTCTCTTTATTGTGGATTGAGATTTGCAGTAGTCAAGCTTATGCCAAGCCCCGACCGCCGAATTCCCGAAATACTTTGCGGTTTTTAACGGCGTTTAGCGGTCTATTTTGCCTACGTTGGGCACTTTTCGCGTGGCGGATGCTACCAGCTTCCGTACTGGTCGTGCGCAGGTGTCCACTTTGCCGAAGCGAGCAGCGTCGGCCACGATAAGTCGGCGAATCTGCCGGCACCCACGCTTGCGGGTTGGGCGCGGCTCCCTATAATTCTGAGGAATCCAGTGGCGGTTGTTTCACCCACCTGCCGCTGGTTGTTGAAGTGTCGGATTTCTTGCCTCGCAAGTGCCTTCTAGTCCTGAAAGCCACTGGCCATGTTGGATTGGTTCCGCAACATCGGTCTTGCCGTCTATACCGTCTCGCAAGGCCTGTATGTGACCTTGCGCAACTGGCTCATCACGTACAAGCCCGAACGCGGGGCCTTCACCGAGCGGTTCGAATACCCCGAAAAGCCGGTGCCCGTCGCCAATCGCTACCGCGGCTTTCATCGCTACGACTTGACGACTTGCATCTCGTGCGATCAGTGCGCGAAGGCGTGTCCCGTCGATTGCATCTATATCGGCAAGGAGCGGGTCGAAGGGGGCAAGGGCTACAAGATCACCGGCTTTACGATTGACTATTCGAAGTGCATGTTCTGCGCGCTGTGCGTCGAGCCGTGCCCCGTGGATTGCATTTTCATGGGTGCCACGCATGACTTGAGTTGTTACAGCCGGGATGGGTGCATTGTCGATTTTTCGCGCCTGCCGCTCGATGTTGCCTGGGGCCGGGCCACGCTCAACCCCACGGCTGTTTCGGAATCGAAAGTGATTGCGGAACCGGTGCATGGCGGACCGAATCAGTAAACGCAGAGTCATGAAATTGAGTTGAACCTGATGGCGAGCAGAAACGAACAACCGGCGAAGGTTTTCACCATCGAGCAGGCCAATGCCATGCTGCCGCTGGTCCGCGCCATCACTGCCGACCTGACCGTTCTCGCCCGCGATGTTGTCGAGCGAAGGCAACGCCTGGCTTCGTTTGCTTCGCGGAAAAAGTCGCGTTCTTCCGACGTTTATGGTGATGAGCTCGCCAGCATGCAGCAAGCAGTTGCCGACGATTG
>JAYTUF010000148.1:0-10343 GCA_043744755.1 Anatilimnocola sp. | reverse complement strand
CTGCTTCCCGCCTGCTCGGCATCGATGCGCCCGGCGGCTGCGAGGAAGATCCACTGCTGGAAGCGCTCGTGCCGGGGAAGAAGTTTTGAGACCAGGTTTCAGGGGTCGAGAGTCAGGATTCAGGTGTAGGATAGAATTGACTCCTGACTTCCCGATCCCCGACTCCCCGTTTTCCATGATCTCCTCACGCACGCCTGAAGGCTCGCCTAACCAGTGTCCTGTTTGCGGCCAGCAAGTGTGCCTTGAGCCGACGCTCCCCAGTGGCGATGCGCCGTGCCCGAATTGTGGGCATCTGCTCTGGTTTGTTGTCATTGGCGAGAAATGGCCACTCGTGTTTGATGCGGAACTACCCGCGCTACGCGAGCGCGTGCTGCAAGTGCTTGCCAAGCAACTGGGAGTTTCGGCCGAACAACTCCGCGCCGACCCGCATCTGTTCACAAAGCTGGGAGGGGATTCGCTCGATCTGGTCGAACTGGTGATGGCATTGGAAGAGGAGTAGTGAATATTTGCTAAGGGATTGGCCAGAACCTGAAGTTCTAAGCGACGAGCCTGCGGAGCTGCAGCGCATTTTCGATCGCGTGTCCGGCAGCGGTATTATCGAAAATGCACCAGACTTCAAGCCCCTTCCCGCTACCGGCGATCAACCTCTTCGCCAGCAATGCCAGGTACTCATCGGTATACCGTGAGAAATACGTTCGGGGTGAACCATGTAATCGAAAATACTGCATTGATGGATCGCCGGCCGGTTCGCTTGCGCCGGGATGAAGCGCTGGATCAGCCGCAACGCGTGCTACTTTGTATCGCCCCAGCAGATCTGCGGATTCCACCGAGAACCAGGTTGCGTGTCGAGGTTCGCAAGCAATCTTCTCAGCGTACTTCGCGCGCAATTCGGAGAAGAAAGCTGCGGCGATGGCGGCGTCGAATTGTAAGCTGGGAGGCAGTTGCACGAGCAAGCAACCGAGTTTGTCGCCAAGTGTAATAACCTCGTATAGGAATTGATCCAATGCCGCGGATGCACCGCTGAGCCGCAACTCGTGCGTGATCTTCTTCGGCGCCTTCACGCTGAATTTGAAATCCGCCGGTACACTCTGGGCCCAACGGGCATAGGTCGCGGGCCGATGGGGACGATAGAAAGATGAATTGATCTCGACCGCGAAAAACCGCTGCGCATAGCGTTCTAAATGGCTACCCTCCTCTGGGAAACTGTCCCCAGAATCACGAGGCACGTTCCAGCCCGCGCAGCCAATGCGAATCACACCTGGCACAGCGTTCTCAGACATCGGTCACCCCCGTTGCAAATGGAGCCGACGGCGCTGGGCCCCATGGGGAACTGGGTCCGTTTGCGAAGGCCTATTCGGGACTATCCGACGACGAGATCCGCGAGGTCGATCGCTTCGTCAGGCAGAATACGCAGGAAAAGTTCGGTCCCGTTCGTTCCGTGAAACCGGAACTCGTATTCGAGTTGGCTTTTGAAGGCATCCAGGCATCGAGTCGTCACAAGTCCGGTCTGGCCGTGCGCTTTCCGCGCATCGCCCGCTGGCGGCGCGATAAACAGCCCGCGGATGCGGATTCGCTGGCCACGATTCGTGAGCTCCTGACGGTGAAAGCGCCCTGAACTTAATCCAAATCGCCGGCCACGATCAGTGACAGATTGAGCGGCATGTTGTTTGCCAGGAAGTGTAGCGACGCTTCTGGGGTTTCGCCGGGGTCGGAATAAGGGAAGAACCTGATCGAATTGCGACCAGGGTGAGCGCTAGTGATTGGCTGGGGATTCCATCAACGGGCTATATGTAAGGATGCTGACAATGCGAGTGACCCACTTGGGCAATGTCGCGGCCAGGCAAAACAATGAACTGCGACCACGACCAGAACCTGCCGGCAAGATCATGTTTAGTCCAACTCTATCAACATTGGGATACGAGTATCATGAAGTCCGCCGCAGTGTTAGTGCTTGCTCTTTCACGGGCATCAGGGATTCAGTGGCAGGCGCGGCTTCATGGCCGACGCGAACTGCTACTTTCCCTTAGGCCCGTCGCGAGAGTATGCTATCGGCGTGCCGGCCAGCACGCTCAAAAAACCTGAGCGGCGACTTTGCAGCCAGATAATCCAGGCGGCGCGATCCATTCCCCAAGGAGTTGCGAACATGTCCCCAGCTAAAGTTAATCTCTCGCGGCGTCGCGTCTTGAAGGCCGCCGTGGCGGCGGGCGTCGCCTCGATGACCCCGATGATCATTCCCAGTTCCGCCTTAGGCAAGGATGGCGCGGTCGCTCCCAGCGAGCGGATTGTTGTCGGTGGCATCGGCATTGGCAATCGCGGCACCTACGACCTCGGCTGCTTTCTGGAGCAGAAGGACGTGCAGTTCGCGGCGGTGTGCGATGTCAAAGAATCGCGCCGCTTGGCGGTCAAGAAGATCGCGGATGCGAAGTATGGCAACGCCAGTTGCGACATGTATCGCGACTACCGCGAGTTGCTCGATCGGACCGATATCGACGCCGTGCTGATCGCCACGGGTCCCAATTGGCACTCGACGATGGCCATGACCGCCGCCCGGGCCGGCAAAGATATGTACTGCGAAAAGCCCTGCACAAAGAACATCGTCGAGAGCCTGATCCTTAAGGACACGATGGCCCGCACCGGACGCGTGTTTCAGGCGGGCACCCAGCGGCGGAACCTGCCACACTTCGCCTTCGCCTGCGAACTGGCTCGCACCGGCAAACTCGGCAAGCTCACCAAAGTCTTCGCTCACCCGGCCGGCATGAAGGCCATCATGAGTGGCTGGCTGCCTGCGATGCCGGAGCCCAACAAAGAGGTCGTTGATTTTGATACGTATCTGGGACCGGCGGCCTGGCGTCCTTATAATCCCGCGATACTGAATGGCTTTAACTTTGAAAAAGGGGGCGGCCTGGTCGGCGCGTTTGGCGGCGGCGGCGTGCTGGAGTGGGGCTCGCACTGCGTCGATCTGTGCCAATGGGCGGTGAACGATTGCCCGCCGCCGGTGGAATACAACCCGCCCAAGGATGGCCAGATCGTCTGCAAATATGAAAACGGCTGCGAGTTGATCTTCCGCGAGACGGGCTGGATTCCGCTCGGCTCCTGCCCGGTGCGGTTTGAAGGGGAGACTGGCTGGGTCGAAGCTGGCGACAGCGGCAAGCTGGTGCTTAGCTCGCCGGCCTTACTGGCTGGACGCGAGGTGGAAGAGATCGGCGGTTACCCTGCGACCTTCCACGTCCGCGATTTCCTGGACTGTGTCAAAACACGCGGGAAGCCGAAGGGGAACGCCGAAGCGGCCTGCAACGCCCACATTGCTTGCCATGCGGCCAACGTGGCGCTGGCCCTGAACCGCACGGTTAAGTACGACCTGGCCACCAACGCGTTCATCGACGACGAGCCGGCGAACCGCATGCGCTCGGAAGCCCTGCGCGAACCCTACCGTTTGTAATCGTAGCGTAGGCTTTTCGTCCGTGCGTCAGCCGTCTCTTAATTCCAAAACATTCAGCTTAGGTCCTTCTATATGCCTCTCAAACACGTTCATTACTTTGCACTATTTCTATTCTTCACTTCATCCCTCCTCGCCGCCGACGGCATCAAGGTTTCGCCGGAGAAGGAGAAGGAACTGCTCGCCGTTCTGCAGTCCGACGCACCGGCGGCCGACAAAGCGATCGCCTGCAAGAAACTGGCCATCGATGGTTCCGCCGCCGCGGTTCCCGAGCTCGCCAAGCTCTTGCCCGATCCGCAGCTTCAATCCTGGGCGCGGATCGCGCTCGAAGCAATCCCCGGCCCCGAAGCCAACGCCGCCTTGCGGAAAGCAGCCGAAACGCTCGAGGGTCGCTTGCTGATCGGCGTCGTCAACTCGCTCGGCATTCGCCGCGATGCGAAAGCCGTGGAACAGTTGGCGAAACGCCTGACGGACAAAGACGCCGAGGTGGCCTCGGCCGCCGCTGTGGCGCTCGGACGCATCGGCGATGCGGCCGCGATCAAGACGCTGCGTGAAGCCTTGGCCACCGCTGAGAAACCCGTCAATTCCGCGGTGGCAGAGGGGCTGATTCTCTGCGCTGAACAACGGCTGGCTGCGGACAAATCGGCCGAGGCCATCGAGATTTACGATCAGGTCCGGCGGGCCCAAGTTCCCAACCAGCGCTTCCTGGAAGCAACGCGCGGAGCAATTCTGGCCCGTAAGGATGAAGGTATTCCGCTACTCATGGAGACCCTGCGGTCGCCCGAGAAGCCGCAGTTTCAAATCGCACTAAGCACCGCCCGCGAATTTCCGGGCGGCGCGGTGGATAAGGCCCTCGCGGAAGAAGTGACCAAGCTCGTTCCCGAACGCGCGGCCCTGCTGATTACGGCGCTGGCTGATCGTCCCCAGACGATTGTGCTGGCGGTCGTCGTGCAAGCGGCGGGCGCTGGTCCCAAAGAAGTGCGAATCGCTGCGATCAGCGCGTTAAGCCGCGTGGGCGATGCCTCCTCCGTCCCCGCCTTGCTGGCCACCGCGCTCGATGACGATGCCGACTTGGCTAAGGCGGCCAAGGCCACGCTGGCGGAGTTGAAAGGTGAGAAAGTGAATTCGCAGATTGCCGCCCTCCTGCCCACCGCCACGGGGAAGCAACTCTCGCTGCTGCTGGCGCTCGTGGGCGAGCGGCGGATCGAAGCGACGGCCACCTTGCTCAAGGCCCTCGACAGCACCGACAAGTCCGTTCGCACCGCGGCCCTCTCCGCGCTCGGCGAAACGGTTGACGCCAAAGGCTTGCCCTTGCTCATCGCCCAGGTGGTGACTCCCAAGCGCGCGGAAGATTCCGCCGCGGCCGAGAACGCGCTCAAGACCGCGAGTATTCGCATGCCCGACCGCGAGGCGTGCGCCGCCGAGTTGTCGGCAGCGGTCGATAAAACGAAAACACTCGCCACCAAAATCACGCTCTTGGAAGTGCTCGGCGCGGTAGGCGGAAAGAAGGCGCTGGCGGCGGTGGGAGCGGCTGGCAAGAGTACCGATGCGCAGTTGCAGGATGTGAGTACCAAGCTACTCGGCGAATGGACGACCGACGACGCCGCCCCCGTCCTGCTCGAACTGGCGAAGATGCCCGGTCACAAGTACCAGGGCCGCGCGATCAAGGGCTACATTCGCATCGCCCGGCAGTTCGTGCTTCCCGAGGACCAACGCAACGACATGTGCCTGAAGGCGATGGAGGCCGCCAGGCAGCCGGTTGATAAGAAGCTGGTGCTCGTGGTGCTGGCGCGTTACCCCAACGAGACCACCTTCAAGCAGGCCGTCGCCGCGCTGCAAGTTGCCGATCTCAAGGAAGACGCCACGGCCACGGTGATGTCGATCGCCCAGAGCCTCGCCAGCAAGGGAGTCAACGTGAAAGATCAACTCGCCAAGGCCGGCATTGAGAAGGTGAAGGTGGAAATCGTGAAGGCGGAATACGGCGGCGATTCCGGCAAGAAGGATGTCACCGCCTTGCTGCAAAAGCAGGCCACCGATTTGCCTTTGATTACGCTCCCCGAGACCACCTACAACAAGAGTTTCGGCGGCGACCCCGCCCCGGGCAGCGACAAGAAGCTGAAGGTGCAGTACAAGCTCAACGGCAAGCCCGGCGAAGCCACGTTTGCCGAAGGGGCGATGATTCTGTTGCCAATGCCGAAGTAATCGTGCAGGGTGGGAAAGATTCCCAGCACCTCACTTTCCGGACCCAAAGCAATACAAGAACTCCTGCCGTTTGCCTCCCGCTTGCACGGCAGTACGGAGAAAAAGCTGGCCGCCGCAGATGGTTGGGCTGGCAAACGATTCCCGGCCCAGTTGATTTTCGGCGACCAACTCGAATTTCAGGGGGTTGGCCTTAACGACATAGTGCGTGCCCAGTTCATTCGCCCAATAGATGTGTCCGTCGGCGAGGACAGGTGAAGAACTGACCGGGCCTTTGAGTCGTTGCTTCCACATTTCCTGGCCATCGCTGGCCCGCCAGCAGAACAAAATGGCATCCGTGAGCGCGTACAAGTGTCCGCCGGTCGCGAGCATTGATTGCTCGTAACAATTCTGGTTGTTCCTCCAGAGCACTTCGCCGCTGCCATCGCCTTTGACCGCCAGCGTCTCGGAGCCGGGATATCCGCCGCTGGCGAAGACAGTGTCCCCTTCCCAGACGATGGTGCCGCAGGTGGCCGCGGTGGTCCCTTTCGTGCCCCACAGCTTCTTGCCGGTCGCCGGATCGTACGACGAAACCTCATCGCCGCCGCTGATCAGCAGTTGATCTTTGCCCGCGACAAAACCGACGACCGGTGAAGAAAAGCTGATGTTCCGCGGCCGTTCGGTTCGCCAAGCTTCGTTGCCGGTCGCCCGCTCATAGGCCACCAGAAAACTGCCCCCTTCGTACTCGGCGGAGACAATCACCGTTCCCTGATAAATCAGCGGCGAGGGAGCATAGCCATATTCATACCGCTTGGGATTGAACTTCCCCGCGGACTTCCGCCACAGTTCCTTGCCATTCAAATCGAGGGCGATCAACTCGACCTGCTCGTGATGATAAAAGGTCACAAACAGCCGCTCGCCATCGCTGGCAATGGTCGGCGTGGCCTCCGTATTGTTGCGATGGTTCCGCGCGGGAAAGCCCCCCTGGCTGAGATTCACCTGCCCCAGTTGCTTGCCCGTCGCCCGATCGAACGAGACGATCGAATGCACCTGGGCCTTCTCATCCGCCGTTGCCAGATAAATGCGGCCCTTCACGACCGTCGGCGACGAATGGCCGCGGCCCGGCACCGGCGCTTTCCAAATCACATTCTGGCTCTCCCCAAACTCCACCGGCGCCGTGCCCACCGCGATCCCATTCCGCTCCGGTCCCCGCCACCAAGGCCAATCCCGCTCGGCAGAAAGCTGCGGGAAATCGGCGATCCCTTTTTCCTGAGCGGGCAGCGCCGGCGCAAACCAGCCCACGGCGATGAAGAGCACGAGTGTCAACGATCGGAAGGCATGCGGCATAGGACACCTGGCGGGAGCAAGAGGCGGGCGGATTACTGGAAGTGGATCATAATAGCTAATTGGCAAGTCATCCCACAAATTATGAGACAATTTGGGGAAATACGACTCAGAGAGGAAGGCGGAGCGGATAAACTCGCTGGTGGTGCCTGGCCAATCATCTTGCCATCAGAGTTGAGCCCCGGTCGTGCTACGAATGCTAAAACACGATCTCGATTTCGTGCCAACTGTTCAACGCATAGCTTTGGGATGCGGGCCGCCCCAAAAACGTGGGGATGGGGGAAGTGACGGGTTCACCAGGAAACACGCTTACTCGAAATTTGGGTCGTGTCCAGTTGATTCTTGCATCGTGATACGAAACCGGCGCAGCCGGCGTACTCGTGTAAAACTCGAACTCAATCTTCATTTTGCCAAGGAGTATTGAGCGCTGATTGAAGGGCGCCGAATAGGGAGTGTCACGAACGAAGAGGGCGAGTTGATGTGGTTGAAATCCCGTTACATTTGGGGTTCGAACTGATGGCCCTTTCAATCCCTCGGGTCTGGCAAGCCCTGATCCCCCAGGCGGTAAATGGGTCCGCACCGCATTCGCTATCGCTTGCGTTCCAGAATAATTTCGACACGGATTGAGCAAGACATGGGGCGGGTAGGAAAAATGAGTGCTCGCCAGCAGGCTTTCGGAGTCAATTAAGGCCGGCGCGGGATCAATTCGAAATGCCCAAAGAAGATGCTCAGAAACGAGTGGATAAGCAACGGCCTTCATTTTATAAGAGGCGATTTCGTTCTGCCACTTTAAGGCCTGGTAATACGCGCCTTCGGTGATAGCCACCAGAGGATCTTCAGCGCAATAAACCGTCAGTTGGTCAGGGCCGCTAAAGCGATTTCCATCAATCCCACCGTAGTAGGCGCCGTATCCCATGACTGGGTCCGGCCAAACATTCCCTGACGTTGCCGAGGCAACACGAAAGAGCGGCCCGTTACCGATAGGATAATACATACGTGCGAGCTCAGACCGCAGCGGGAATCTCGGGAAGCGCCTCGTGTCCGATCACGCCGCTAGGCAAGATTACGCGATAGCCGCCCAATGATAATATCTTATCAATCGAGAGCCCGGTAACCAGAATCGACAATTGGTCCCACCATGCCGCGCCAAGCTGATTCTTCATCCCCGCGCGAGTTTCTCGCGAGAGGGTAACGGGATATAGCCGCGTGTGTGGAAATGCCCTGATTACACGTTCCCGGCTCGTCGGCCCCAAATAATACTTCACAACCTGATCGTCTTCGTGAACCTCAAAAATATCCAACGGGGCCACCGGACCGTGAGCTTCGTCCTCGACGTCGAACGAATGAACATACCATGAGCTATCGCGCGTTCGGAGCCGAAGCTGGCGGGCAAATTCGTTGGCTTCGCCTTCCTGACGCCAGGTATAAAGCCAGCGCCGCTGAGTCTCGGGTTCCGGAACTCTGGGAACATTGGCTACGTCAACTCCAATCGACTCCAGCAGGCGAGTGTAGGCCTCGAACTCGAAATCCTTCGTTCCGCCTGGCTTTGAAACGGTGAATAATTGCATCGTCGATCCCCTCATTAGGCCGTCGCGAATGTACGTCCTTAATCTTACCTTGTCGAGCGCCAAGGGACCACTTCGGAATGTCGTTGCCACTACCTCTTCGCTCACCCGCTGGAACTTTTCTGCCTTCTCTGCTACCGTAATCACTCACGATTCTGCTCATTCCGGCCTTTTGCCGCTCCTTTGCCATGACCACCATTGCTATGGTTCCCGTTACGCAGGCCATTTCCGGTGTCACGCCGGCCCAGACGCAAGAGACGACCGTGATGACGGTTTGGCCTTCCGTGGCCCGCTTCGGAGTGGGTCGCTTTTTGGGCACGCTGTACGACATCCGCACGCCGGATATCTACTTCTTCCGCTTCGGTCGGCTGCTCGCTCTGCTGTTCATTCCCGTTTCGCTCGTGCTGTTCTTCATGCGCGTCGGGCCTGTCATCGGCACGCGATACACGCTGACCAACCGCCGCCTAATCGTTCACAAAGGACTGAAGATGGCGGAAGACAAAGCCATCGATCTCGACCGCTTCGATAAGATCGAAATCGACGTCCTGCCCGGCCAAAGCTGGTACGACGCGGGCGATCTCGTCTTCAAGCTGGGCAACGTCGAAACGTTCCGCTTAGACGCCGTCTCCCGCCCCGCGGCCTTTCGCTCCACGGTCTTCAAGACCCATCAGATTTATGTGGGCGTGAAGAAGGCACATGCGCGGCAGCGGTAAGAGTTCGACACGCGATCTTTGAGTTTCTTTTCCCGCCTCCGGGGTTCTCTTCTGCGAAGAAGGCCACCACCGAGCTTGCTCGGTGGAGCCGTGATTATGCGCTAGCTCGGTGGGATCCATTTCGGGATATCGTTTATCTTGCGTTCGTTAACGGTGCAACCATGATTGCCGGCGATTTTGAACTTCGAGAACAAGTCGGTCCCAAAGGCTACTTCGGCCGCGTGGTGCTGGAAGCCGAGCCACAGGAAAATGGGGATGATTTTTGTATTGAATTCGACGCGCGGCATGCCGGGCGCTGGCAGTCGGGGGCGAACTTCGGAATTGAATATGTGCTGGAGCATATTCCCAAACGGAAACTCTTTCCCAATGGCCTCAGAATTCTGGTGACCGCCATTGAAGGGCATGAAGTCGATACGACGAACTCGGTCATCGCGCTCGTCGCCGCGAACGCCTTGATGAATGCCCTCCGCGAGACCGTTACGCTGAAAAAGCGCCTCAGCTTGGATGCCATCGGAGGCCTGATCGCCTTTCCGAAATGACACGGCGTTTGCATTTGAATCGATCCCGGAGGGATCACAGCGATTAGCCCCAGGTTGAGCGCAGCGACACCTGGGGTTCGCGAGGCCTATTCCGCCCCCGATCCCGAAGGGATCGCAGCAATCACGGCGCTGCGATCCCTTCGGGATCGGCGAGTGATTTTTTCGTTTTCCCCGGGTATCGGCTAACGCCTCAACCCGGGGCTAATGGCTGCGAACCCTGCGGGTTCAAGACAAGGCAAAAGCCGGACAGTCTCTGAAGCCGGTGGCTAAGGGCCGGTTGACCTTGGGGTCCCAGTTTGGGGCGGTGGCGAGAACTACCTTGCAAGTCAGGTCTTAGCACCAGCTCGCTGGCGCTCGCGGTCATCTCGGCGGAGCGAGATGAGTACCAATCGGGATTGCAGCCAAATTATATCGATGAAATGCTTGATAACTAATCACGACATGATTAAAATATACGCAGCGATCTTTGGCAATCTGGGTTAGGGGACGCGGGGCTGGCGCCGCGCGGCGGGGACGGTTATCAGCGAGTCGATGAGGACATTGCTGTTGAGTGGTTGGAGTCCCGGGG
>JAYTUF010000147.1:0-2658 GCA_043744755.1 Anatilimnocola sp. | reverse complement strand
TTCGAGAGGATCGGGGTCGGGTGTCAAGTCGGTAGGCCGCAATATATCACTGCGGCGGGCGCAAGGTTAAACTGTGCAAGCGGTGTTCTTAGCCACCGGCTTCAGCCGGTGGACCGAATGCGCAGAAGTCCTCGGCTTTAGCCATCTCCCAGCCCGCGCTGCCGACTCGCAACCGCTGCGGATGCAATGGCTAAAGCCGCGTTCTCTATTCGTAGCCGCCACCGGCTGAAGCCGGTGGCTAAGAATGTGATTTGCTTTATCCCTCCCTACCGTTACGAATGACCTTGCTCACCAAACTCGCCCCCACGTTCCTGA
Organism: Anatilimnocola sp.; assembly: GCA_043744755.1. Classification (GTDB taxonomy): domain Bacteria; phylum Planctomycetota; class Planctomycetia; order Pirellulales; family Pirellulaceae; genus Anatilimnocola. Next base: position 2,343 of record JAYTUF010000147.1, on the reverse strand, counting down.
GAGGTTGAACTACATGTCGCAACACACACTGGGCTTATTCGCGCTCACACTCCTGTTAGGCCACTGCTTGCTCGCTAGCGCAGAGACGCCGCTGAAATCCGGGCTGCAAGTTGGCGAAAAGATCACCACGATCTTCGAGCCGCTGAATGTTAACGGTGAACATGCGGGGGAATTGCATTGCCTGGTGTGCGAGAATGGCCTGAATCCCGTGACGATGATCTTTGCCCGCGAGGTCAGCGAGCCGCTGGTGTCGCTCATCGCGAAGCTCGATGCCCAAGCGGCCGAGCATCGCAAGGAAGAGCTGGGTTGCTTCGTCGTGTTTTTGGGCGAGCAAGAAAAGCTGCAACCGCAACTGGAAGCGGTGGCCAAGAAGCAACAGCTCAAGCATGTGATCCTCTGCATCGACGCCGCCGCGGGTCCGGATGGTTTTAACGTTGCCCGCGACGCCGACGTCACGGTCGTCCTTTATCGCGATCATGCTGTTAAAGCGAACCATGCGTTCGCGAAGGATAAGTTGACCGGCAAAGCAGCGGACGCCATTCTTGCCGACCTCCCCAAAATCCTGCAGAAGTGAGCCTGTCATGCAAACGTTCTCTCCTGCGTTGTGCTTCGGCCTGCTGTTCGGCCTGTCGCTTCCTGTGGCGGCGCAGCAAACGCTGCGCGAGGAAGTGAAAGACATCGAAACTGCGGCGCACTGGATTTATGACGATCTGCCCAAAGCGATGGCGGCCGCCAAGGAATCCGGCAAGCCGCTGCTGGTTGTGCTGCGGTGCGTTCCTTGTCCACCAGGCAAGGCTCTCGATCTGCAAGTCATGCAGCCGGATCAGGCATTGGAAGCGCTCGAGAAAAAGTTCGTCTGCGTGCGGATCATTCAAACGAAGGGCCTCGACCTGAAACTGTTTGCTTACGACTACGACATGTCGTGGGCCGCGATGTTTCTCACGGCCGACGGGGCGGTGCTGGGTCGCTATGGGACGCGGAATGCATCGGGACCAGGTTCCGATTCGCTCCTCTCGGCCGCTGGCTTTCGTCTGGCTGCGGAGCGGGCGTTGAAATTGCACGCGGGCTATCCAGCCAACAAAGCGCAGCTCGCAGGCAAGCTGGCAAAGTCAGCCGACTATGCGAAGCCGGAGGAGATTCCCGGCTTGCAGGATCGCGCACAAGGCGCGACGACTCGCAAGAACTGCATCCACTGCCATATGGTTCGCGAGTTTGCGATCCGGGCCAAATGGGAAGCGGGGACATTGAAGGCCGAAGATTTGTATGTCTATCCCATGCCGCAACGGATTGGTTTGATGCTGGATGTGGACGACGGCCTGCTCGTCAAGTCGGTCGCGCAGGGTTCACTGGCTGCTGCGGCCGGTCTCGCCGCTGGCGATGAATTGGTGAGTATCAACGGTCAGCCACTCATCTCGACCGCGGATGCGCAATGGGCGCTGCACACTTCCCCCAGCGAAGGGTCGATTACGGTCACGCTTAAGCGGGACGGTGCGGGCCAGACGCTGGAGAAGGAAGTCAAACTCTCCGGCGATTGGAAAGAGTCCGACCTCACCTGGCGGGCGTCGTCCTGGTATGGCCTGCGGCAGGGCGTGAAGTTCGAGCCGCTGAGCGCCGCCGACCGCGAGAAGCAAGGCATTGCCGAAGGGAATCTCGCCCTGGCGATCCGCGGCATGTTCGGCAAGAATGGCCCCAAGCTGCAGCAGGCGGGATTGAAGGTGAGCGACGTGATCGTGGCCATCGATGGCAAGGCGACGAATCTGAACGAATCGCAGTTTCTGGCGCAGTTGCGACTGAACTATGGTCCCAAAGACTCGGTCAAGTTCACGATCCTTCGGGGCGATAAACGGCAAGACATCACGGTGCCGCTGTGGTGAGCGACCCCAAGGAAGTGGTGTTTCGCGGTCAATTAATCCTGCCCGATCGCATCGAAACAGGAGCGCTCGTCGTCCGCAACGAGCGCATTACGCAGATACTTAGGAGCGATGCACCGCTTCCGCCGGGCGCGAATATTATTGATGCCGGCAATGGTTATCTCTCCCCCGGCTTCGTCGATCTGCACGTACATGGCGGCGGCGGTGGCGATTTCATGGATGGCACCGCGGATGCTTTTCGGGCCGCGCTGCGGGCTAACGTCCGGCATGGGACCACGCGATTGGCTGCCACCACAACGGTCGCCACGCATGAGCAAATTCTCGCGACGCTGGAACAGACGCGGCAGTTTCGTCAAACGCCGGAACCCAATGGCTCGCGAGTTCTCGGCGCTCATTTCTATGGACCCTATTTTCGTTACGAAGCCCGCGGCGCCCATCCGGCCGGTCCCATTCGCCCGCCCATTGAACAGGA
>JAYTUF010000146.1:0-10369 GCA_043744755.1 Anatilimnocola sp. | reverse complement strand
ACCGACTTTCGCCTCTCGGCCACGGACGAACGAAGCGTGACGCAGGCCGGTCAAATTCTGGGCACGCTGGCCTACATGTCGCCGGAGCAGGCAGCCGGTGACATCGAAGGGACGAGAACTCCCGCCGACATCTATGGCCTGGGAGCCGTGCTCTATGAGTTGCTCACCGGTCAAACGCCTTACGAAGGAATGCAAGCCAGGGACGCACTGGCGGCCATTCGCGATGGCGAGTTGGAACGTCCTTCGCGGATTCGTCCAGCAGTCCCTCGAGCGCTGGAAGCCGTCTGCCTCAAAGCGATGGCCCGTGAGATTCCGGGACGTTACGCGACCGCCGCGGATTTAGCAAGCGACATCGAACGCTGGCTGGCGGATGAGCCGGTGAGCGCCTATCAGGAGCCGCTCTGGAGTCGCTTGGTGCGTTGGCGGCGTCGGCACCGGACGGCGGTCATTGCGGTGACGGTCTTGACGCTGACCGCGCTGATCGTGGGAGGATTCACCACGCTGTTTGGTCGTCGCGAACGCGAGCGCGCGCTGGCCATTGGCCAGATTGCGGCCCTTCAAGAGGCAGCGCCCTCGGCTGTTCCCTTCTTGCTTTCAGCACTCGACGCTTCCCGCGACGATGTGCGAACCCGCCTGCGGCAACTGTGGAATCAGCAGGATCTCGCCCGCGGACCACAGGCCCGCGCGGGTTTGGCGCTGTTGCCTGTTGAGCCTGAGGAAGTACGCAGTCGGCTCTTGAAGTTGCTGCTGGAGATTGACGACCCTCAAGAGTTCGTGCTGATCCGCAATCGGCTCGTGCCGCATTCGGTTGAACTAACCGATGAGCTGTGGGACGAAGTGCGAGAATTAGGCATCAGCCAGCCGCGGCGCTTCCGATTGCTGGTCGCGCTGGCGGCTTTCGAGCCGAACTCCGCCCAATGGACCGAAGTCTCCGGCTCGCTCGCAGATCAACTCTTGAATTCCAACTCCCTGCACGTTGGCGAGTGGACAAAGGCCCTCATGCCGGTGCGGGGAGCACTGATCGCGCCGTTGGTGGAAAGGGCAAATCAACATCGCGGCACCGAGCGCGGGCGGACGGCGGTCACGATTGTTTCGGTTTACGCCGCCGACCAGCCAACGGTACTCACCCAGTTGTTGCTCGACGGCAGTCCGGACCAATTTGAAGTGCTGTGGCCGCTCCTCTCCTCGGCGCTCAACACGCCCGCGGCGATGCAGCAGGAGTTGAACCGAATTCCCGCCAGTCAGGCCACCGATGCGATTCAGGATGGAGTAGCTGCCAGGCAGGCCAACGCCGCCATCGCGCTGCTCAAGCTGGGCAACGCGGACCCGGTTTGGCCGTTGCTGCGGGCGAGTTCCGCGCCCCGCTTGCGGACGTACCTGATTCATCGCCTGGCAGCGCTGCGGACCGATCCTGAAACGCTGCTGCAACGCCTGGCCAGCGAACCCGAAGTTTCGATCCGGCAGGCGCTATTCCTGAGTTTGGGAGAATATTCCCCAGACCAGTTCACGCCCCAAGCTCGGCAGGATCTTGTCGCGCGCAGCGTGGCGGCGTTTCGCGAAGATCCCGACCCGGGCATCCATTCCGCCGCGGATTGGCTACTGCGACGACTGGGCGAGACCGCCGCGTTGACCGCTGCCGAACAACCTCTGGTTTCCACCGCGATTCCCACCGATCGACGTTGGTATGTTACGCCGGCCGGCGACACCTTCGCGGTCATTCCTGGTCCGCTGGAATCTCCTTATTTCAAGTTCGACCGCAAGCAGGGTCCCGATCAACTTCCGAAAATTGAGAACCGTGTCATTCCTTATAGCTTTGCCGTCGCCACGCGGAAGGTAACACTCGCTCAGTTTCGACGTTTCCTCGCCGAATATCCCCAGCGAAAATACGCTTTTAATGAGCCGCGCGGCGACGATGCCAACAAGCCGGCGACACAAGCCACCTGGATTCAAGCCGCCAAATACTGCCGCTGGCTGAGCGAGCAAGAGCACATTCCAGAGCCGCAAATGTGCTTTCCCGAATACGATCAGATCAAGGAAGGCATGGAAATGCGGGCCGATTATGTGCAGCGGACCGGTTATCGGCTTCCAACCGAAGAAGAATGGGAATGCGCCTGCCGCACGGGCACGCTGACGGCATACGCCTTCGGTTCGGATCGCAACCTGCTGAAGAACTATGGCTGGCACGCCGACAATTCCCACCGCAGGCTGCACAACGTTGGGCTGCTCAAGCCGTCGGACATCGGCCTGTTTGACATTTATGGACTGACCTGCGAGTTTACGAGCGACGTGATCTATTTTTCGCCCGAAGTGGAAGAACGCATCTTTCGCGGTTCGGACCGCTACTCGGAACCGGAAGAGGTCGCGACTTCCATGCCCGGCATCCGAGCCAACCGACTTACCTACGTTGGCAACGAATGCGGAATGCGCATCGTCCGCACGCTGCCCAGTCCGGCTCGGCCTTGAGTGGCTTTAGAATCAACGGTTATGTTCACCGGCCCCGAAATCACCGCGTTGCTCACCGAACTGGGCTTCACCCATGTCGTGTGGGTGCCCGATACCGCCATCGGGCCGTGGGAAGAGGCGCTCGAGACGTCGAAACAATTGAAGCTCATTCGCGTCTGCCGCGAAGGGGAAGCCTGGCCACTTGCCGCAGGATTGCACTTGGGCGGAAAGCTGCCGCTGGTGGTGATGCAGACGACGGGCCTGTATGAATCGGGCGATGCGCTGCGGAATGTGCTATACGATTTGCAATTGCCGCTGTTCGCGCTGATCGGCGTGCGGAATTGGCTGGTGCCCGACTCGCGCGATTCGGCCCGCCTGTTTGCCGAGCCGCTGGTGCAGGCCTGGAAACTGAACGCCGTGTGGATCAACAGCGAGGCGGATAAACCAAAGTTTGCCGAGCATGTGCGGCAGTGCCGCGCAGCGAACATCGCCGGTGTGGCGATGCTCGCGGAAGGAGCGCCCTGATGAACACTGCCAAACGGCGACCACCGGCGATGCCCGTTATTGACGCGCTGAAGGTGTTGATTGAGCGCTCTGATCGCAACTGGATTGTCGTCACCAATCAGAGCTCGGCCCGCACCTGGCCCAAGCTGGTGCAGCGACCGCTCGATTTTCATTACAACCCTTCGACCATGGGCGGGGCCGTTTCGCTCGCGCTGGGCCTCGCGCTCGCACAACCCAAGCGGCGGGTGCTGTGCCTCACCGGCGATGGCGCGCTGCTGATGAACTTGGGCGCGCTCGTCACCGTCGCCGCGTGTGCGCCGCCGAATCTCACGGTGTGCGTCCTCGATAATCAGATGTACGAAGTCACCGGCGGCCAGAAGCTGCCCGCCGCTTCGCACAGGCCATTGGATTACAACTCGCTCGTCATGGCGGTCGGCTACGAGGAAGAAATGGAGTTTGACGAGCTGACTGAATGGCAAGAGACAGCGGAACTATTTCTGTCACTGCCTGGCCCGTCCTTCCTACGCCTGGCAGTTAAACCGACTCCGCGCGAGTATCTCAAATTTCCGACGCCGCCGATGAAAGAACAACTGGCGAACTTCCGCGCGGCGTTGAAATTAGCTTGACGAGACGCAGCCTGGCAATTGATAGTTCAACGTATGAGAAGCTGGTCCTCACTGCAGTTCATTTCCGTCGCGCTCGCCTGCGGCTGGTGTTCAACGCCTGTGTTACGCGCTGCGGAACTGCCTCCGCCCGCGGCGCGAACCATCGATTTTGTGAAGGACGTGCAGCCGATCTTCGCGGCAGCCTGTCTCAAGTGCCACGGTCCCACGCTGCAGGAAGGGGAATATCGACTGGACGTGCGCGAGATCGCGCTCACCAAAGGGGCCAGCTACGCACCAAACATCATTCCCAAAAGGAGCGCCGACAGCCCGCTGATTCAGTTCGTGGCGGGGCAGGTTGACGGCCTGCAGATGCCCGCGAAGGGGCCGAAGCTGACCGCTGAGCAGATCGGCATCCTGCGGGCGTGGATCGATCAAGGGGCGCCCTGGCCCGATTCGGCCACGATCAAAATTGCCGACAAGCTCGCCTGGTGGTCGCTGCAGCCGCTGCGCGCGGTGGCGGTTCCTGCAACAGCAAATGATTCGCATCCGCTCGATGCTTTCATCCGCGGAAAGCTAACGGAGCAGAAGCTTCATCCCTCGCCGCGCGCCGAGCGCCGCGTGCTCATCCGCCGGTTGTATTTCGATCTGATTGGTTTGCCGCCGTCCCCAGCTGAGATCGATGTGTTCGTCTCTAGCCATGATCCCGACGCCTATGAACAACTGGTCGATCGCTTGCTCGCTTCACCGCAGTTCGGCGAGCGCTGGGCCCGGCATTGGCTCGATACGGCTCACTTCGCCGAAACGCATGGCCACGATCAGGACCGCATCCGCGAGCACGCCTGGCCTTATCGCGATTACTTGATTGCAGCGTTCAATCAGGACAAAGCTTACGGCCAGTTCGTCCGTGAGCAGATCGCCGGCGACGCACTTTATCCGCATGATCCGCAGGCCACCGTCGCGCTCGGTTTTTTGGCCGCGGGGCCCTGGGACGAAAGTTCACTACGCGATATTCGCGAAGACACTCTCGACCGGCAGATAGCCCGCTACCTCGACCGGGACGACATGCTGGCCAGCGCGCTCAACAACTTCGCGAGTCTCACGGTGCAGTGCGCCCGCTGCCACGATCATAAGTTCGATCCCATTCCGCAAGTGGATTATTACGCGCTGCAGGCGGTGTTCGCGGGCGTGGAGCGGGCGAATCGCACGTTCGATGCTGATCCTGTGATGGCGCAGCGGCGCGTTGCTTTGCAGAACAGGCAACAGCAGTTAGCGAAGATCGATGAAGCGACGAAGGCGGAACTGCTTAGCGATGCCATTCAAACGAAGGTGGCAACTTGGGAGCGCGAACAAGCCGAGCAACCGGCGGCGTGGCAAACCTTGTCGGCTTTCATGCTCTCGACTTCCGATGGTTCCGTGCTGGCGAAGCAGGACGATGGTTCCTTTCTTGCCACGGGCGTTCGTCCCGAGAAAGACACGTACACCTTCGCAGGCGTCTCGCCCATGCGCGAGGTTACCGCTCTGCGGCTAGAAGTGCTGACCCACAGCGGCTTGCCGCATCAAGGGCCTGGCCGGCAGGATAACGGCAATCTGCATCTCTCGGAGATTGAGGTCTTTGTCGGCGTTAACAAGACCGTGGTCCCAATCGTCCGCGCCGTCGCCGACTTCGATCAAGATGGCTGGGGCGTGGCCCGGGCCATCGATGGCAATCCGAGCACTGCTTGGGGCATCTTTCCACAAGTCGGTAAGTCGCATGAAGCGGTTTTTGAATTTAAAGAACCGCTGCGAATCGCGCCGGAGCAAACGCTGACGATCGCGCTCAAGCAGTTGCATGGCGGCGGGCATTTGATCGGCAGGCCGCGGCTGTCGATCACCGCGGCCAAGAACCCGCTCAAACTCAATCCGCTGCCGGCAGAGATTGCAGCGATCATCGCCGTGCCGCGCGAGCAGCGGACGCCTGAACAACGACTGGCCATTGCCTTGCATCAACAGCGCGAACAGGTTTCGCGCGAGTTAGAAAGACTGCCCAAGCCTAGTTTGATCTACGCCGCCGCAAGTGACTTCACGCCGGATGGCAACTTGCGTCCGCCAGCCGGGCCGCGGCCGATTCATCTTTTGCACCGCGGCGAAATCACGCAGCCTCGCGCGGAAGTTTTGCCCGGCGCGCTGAGTTGCCTGACCGCCATCCCCGCAAAGTTCGATTTGCGCGGCGTTTCGCACGAAAGTGCCCGCCGCGCCGCGCTGGCGGAGTGGCTGTCGCATCGCGAGAACCCGCTCGCCTGGCGGTCGATCGTCAACCGCATCTGGCAGCAGCATTTTGGCCGCGGGATCGTCTCCACGCCCAACGACTTCGGCCGGATGGGTTCACTGCCGACGCATCCCGAACTACTTGATTGGCTGGCGATCCGCTTTCGCGATTCGGATCAATCACTCAAAGCGCTACATCGGCTGCTGGTGACGAGCGAGACGTATCAACAGTCGTCGCAAGCCTCACAAGCAATTGAAAACGGAATGATCACAATCCGCCACGATCAAGCCGCGAAGACCGATGCCGATAATCAATGGCTGTGGCGGATGCAGCGCTCACGGCTTGATGCGGAGTGCATTCGCGATGCGGTGCTGACGGTGTCTGCCCGGCTCGATGCTCGCATGGGCGGACCCAGCGACCGGCAGTTCGACCTCAAACCGGGCCGGCATGTGACGCCCATCATTGACTATGCGCAGTTCGATCTGGACGGGCCGAAAGGGAGCCGCCGCAGCATTTATCGTTTCTTGTTCCGCACCCTTCCCGATCCGTTCATGGAAGCCCTCGATTGCCCCGCCGGCGATCAGATCATGCCCACGCGGACGAACAGCGTGACCGTGCAACAATCGCTGGCGTTGTGGAATGATGCGTTTGTGTTGCGTCAGGCGGAGCATTTCGCCGCACGACTCACTCGCGAAACGACAAGCAATGCCGCTTGCGTTTCGCGATCGATGCGTCTCGCCTTGGGACGACCACCGACCGCGTTCGAACTAACTAGATTCACCGTGTACGTCGAACAGCATGGTCTCGCTAACTTCTGCCGCCTGCTGTTTAACGCGAATGAGTTTGTGTTTATAGAATGAAAAGGGTTATCCGTCCCGTATTCTTAGCCACCGGCTTTAGCCGGTGGAACGAAGCAATCGAGCTGTCCGGCTTTAGCCATCGACCGTTTCACCAGTCGTCAAACGTTTTTCAAAATGGCTAAAGCCGGGAAGTTATTTCGCACCATCCACCGGCTAAAGCCGGTGGCTAAGAGGAAATTAGTTAACCATGCTGTCCCGACGCGATCTACTAACCCACACCGGCAGCGGCCTCGGTGCTCTCGCCCTCTGCCAGCTCCTGGGCCGAGAACACCTCCTCGCCGCCGCGCCAAATCCCGCTTTTAACGGCGGACTGCATCACCGGGCGAAAGCCAAGCGGGTCATTCAACTCTTCATGAATGGCGGCGCGAGCCAGATGGACTTGTTCGATTACAAGCCGCAGTTGCAAGCCAAACATGGTCAGAAGTTTGATCCGGGCCAGGATGTGCGGGTCGAAGCAGCGACGAGTGCGCCCGGCAATGTACTCGGCTCGCCGTTCAAGTTTCAGCAGCATGGCCAATGCGGCCGGTGGGTCAGTGATCAGTTGCCGCGGACGGCGCAGCACGTCGATGAACTGGCCATCCTGCTGGGCCTGACCTCGCGAACGAACGTGCATGGCCCAGCTAGTTACCTGATGAACACTGGTTTCTTATTGCCAGGGTTTCCCTCGTTCGGCGCGTGGGTCAGCTATGGCCTGGGCTCGCTCACCGAGAATCTGCCCACGTTCGTCGTCCTCCCCGATGCCCGCGGACTGCCCTACAACCAACGCGGCAATTTCTCCAGCGGGTTTCTTTCGGTCACGCATCAGGGAACGATCATCAACGCGAGCGCGCCCGAGCCGCTGCATGGCCTGCATGCCCCGCCGAGCGCGAAGTTCATCACACCGGCGGCCGAGAAGGATGGGCTAAACCTGCTCGCGAACTTAAATCGCGAGCACTTGGCTCTCAGCGATCAAGATCCGCGGCTCGAAGCTCGGATTCGCTCCTATGAATTAGCCGCCAAGTTGCAACTGAGCGCTCCGGAGGTTTTCGATCTTAGCCAGGAATCAGCCGATACTCACAAGGCCTATGGTCTCGATAATCCCGCGTCGGCAGACTTCGGCAAGCGGTGCTTGATCGCGCGGCGGATGATCGAGCGGGGCGTGCGGATGGTGCAGGTCTGGAGTGGCTCGAACGGACCCACCGGCAACTGGGACAATCACGGCAGCATCATCAAGGAACTGCCCCCGATGGCCGCCGCCACCGATGGTCCCACCGCTGCCTTGCTCGCCGATCTCAAAGCCCGCGGCCTCTTCGACGACACGCTCTTGCTCTGGAACACCGAGTTCGGCCGGATGCCATTTTCGCAAGGCAGCGACGGCCGCGACCACAACGGCGGCGCGTCGCTCGGTTGGCTGGCCGGCGCCGGAGTGAAGCCGGGCGTCGCGGTCGGCGAGACCGATGAATGGTCGTGGAAAGCGCAAAGTAACATCACCACGAACTACGATTTTCACGCGACCGTGCTGCACCTGCTGGGCATCGATCACGAGCAACTGACCTTCCGCCACAACGGCGCTAATCGCCGGCTGACCGATGTGCATGGGCATGTGGTGCGGGATGTGCTCGCCTAATGGGTAAGTGTATTTGCCGAGGGCGATTGCTTATAATGCAAGCGCTCATCTGGAAGTCGGTGCGGCCTCCTCTGGCCGCCAACTTTTCTCTTCTCGTTCGGAACAAGCGAAGGAGGTGGCTCGTGAAGGTGACGTCTTGTATTACCGCGGCATTCGTGCTGCTCGCTCTCGGTTTGATCGCGATCTGGCCGGAACATCGGCCCGGCCCTGGCCCCGCACGAGCGGTTGCCCAAAACACCAATGCGGCTGACCCCAACGTGCGGCGGTCCGGCGGCAGCGATTCAGCGACGGCCACGGTCAAGCCCGGAGGCAACACCAGCGACATTCTCGATGAAAGGCTAAGCAAACGAATCACGGCCCAGTTTGTTGAGACGCCGCTGAATGACGTGCTGAGCTTTTTCTCCGACACGGCCGACGTGCAAATCTTTCTTAATCGGAAAGCCCTAGAAGACGAAGGAGTCACTGCCGATACACCGATTAGCATCGCCCTCAAAAGCGTGCGGCTTGACATGCTGCTCGACCTGGTGTTGGAGCAAGCGGGCAGCGGGGCGATCACTTATGTCGAGCGTGATGGTATTCTCATTGTCTCGACGATCGGCAATTTGGAAGGGGCCAGCGAAGTGCGCGTTTACAACTGCCGCGATCTGCTGGCGATGGAACCGCCCCGTGGCGAGAAAGCCGCGCGAGGCCTGCCGGGCCTGCCCGGCGCGAGTGCGCCTGGCCCCGCCATCAATGGCGGCATTGGCGGCGGCATCGTGGGTGGCGTGTTGCCCGTCGGAGTAGGTGCGGGTGGCGACGGACTCGGCGGCGAAGGCCCGCCCCTGACCGAAGCGGAGCGCCGCGCCGCAGCGCTCAAGCACCTGATTCAAACCGCCGTCAAACCCGATAGCTGGGCCGAGCAAGGGAGCTTCGGCACCATCTCGGAATACAATGGCCTGCTGGTCATCAACCACAACACCAAGACCCACAAGCAAATCGACAACGTCCTAAAAATGCTTCGTGAAGCCGCCGGCTTGGAACAAGGCAAAGCGGCGACGGTGAATAAGCAGTAGGTTGTTGACCCTGGTGGAAAAGCATCTTGCGCTCGTAGGACGAGTTTTGCTTCGTCCTATGACGTGCAGGGCAGCAGGGCGAAAGCGAGCAATCTCATCAGTCGCTGACTGTATAGGTCAGCAGCAATCGATCAGCCACGACTTCGTTCTCAAGCGTTTGTCCAGCCATTTGAAATCGTCGCAGCATTGATCGGCCACAATTGACGAGGGCCTCGGTTTCAAACAGGCCAGGCGGAATGGGGACGTTGCAAATCTTATCGCCGGATCGCTTGGTGCCGTCAATGGAAAGTGCGACGTTCACACCGCGCTGTTTGCAGCGGCGAATCACTTCAAATAGCTTCTGCAGGCTGAAGGCCTGTGCGCCATACAGAATCGCCTGCGAATCGACATAAGGCGGGTCGCAATACACGAGATCACCTGAGCAGGCACGATCCATGATAGCGGCGAAGTCTGAATGAACAAACTCGGCGCCATGGCAGCGCCGCTGCCATTCGTCAACGCGTTTTGAAAACGACTTCGGCGAGATTGGCTCGTGCACACCACAGGGCGTAGACATGTGGCCATCCTTCTTGCGGAACCGAACGACGCCGCCATAACAGGCTCGACAAAGATAGAGCAAATCGACGCCACTGGGTTGCGCGTTATAGGCCGCCCGAGCGCGTTCGTAGACAACTTCCTTGGAATCGATTTGCTTTTGATTCCAACGCTCGGTGTACCAGGTTTTCAGTTCGTCCGGATTCGCTTTGAGCGTTTGCCAGATCTGGATTAGGGGAAGAAAAACATCGGACGCCACTGCCGTTTCCGGCGCGAGCGTTGCCAACACCGCGCCGCTGCCGATGAATGGTTCGTAATAGGTGCCAAAATCACGGGGAAAGTAAGAGATGATCTCGTGCGCAAACCGCTGCTTGTTGCCGATCCATTTGAGAAGCTGAGTTTGAAACGGGCGTACCTCGCGCCTCTGAAACTCTGCAAACGGCAATAATGGCTGCATCGTCACGCGCCTTGTTAGTAGTAATCATTTGTTCACGGATCATAGGGCAAGCCATCAGAATATC
>JAYTUF010000145.1:0-2666 GCA_043744755.1 Anatilimnocola sp. | reverse complement strand
GCCCAGGCGGCTAAGTCCGCCTGGCCTTTGCGCTGGCAGAAGTCGCCGAATGTTTCATTCGCCTGCCGTTCGGTTTTGAAGTAGACGAACAGCGGCACCAGCGTGCTGACCACTTCTTCGGCGGGCACATAGTCCTTGTAAAGATAGTTCAGCCGGTCGCCGAGCAGGCGGCCGCCAACGAACAGGCTGTATTGTCCCCGCGCGCGACCAACAAGTCCGACATCACAGTTGTAAGGCCGGGCGCAGCCATTGGGGCACCCAGTCATCCGCACGGTGAACTTCTCGCTCGATAAGCCCAGCCGGGCGAGTTCCACTTCCAGCAGGTCAATCATCCCCGGCAGCGCTCGTTCGCTTTCGGTGATGCTCAGCCCGCACGTTGGCCAGGCCACGCAGGCCATGCTCCAGCGGCGAACTTCGCTGATCTCTTCCGTCAGCTTGACGCTGTGCTTCTTCAGAATTGCTTCGAGCTCGCCTTTATCTTTCTCGGCGATGTCCGTGAACAACAGGCTCTGATGGGCCGTGAGCCGAATGCCGGGCGAGAGCGTGCGGCAAATCTCACGCAGCGCGCTCTTGAGTTGAAACTCGGCCGTGTCTTTGATCCGGCCGTTTTCCACGTTCAGACCATAGAACCACTTGCCGTCCCCTTGCTCGTCCCAGCCCATGTGATCGTTGAAGCCGTGCACGTCGGTGGGATGTGGGTCGGGGAGCGTGCTGCCGTAGTATTCATCGACCTTGGCTTTGAATTTTTCCAGGCCCCAGTTGGCGATCACATATTTCAAGCGCGCGATCTTGCGATCCTCGCGGTTGCCAAAGTCGCGCTGGACTTTGAAAATCGCTTCGACGACGGACAGCACGTTCTCCGGCGTCGCGTAACAAATCCGCCTGGCGACCGCAGGAAAAGTCTTCTTTGCGGACGGCGTCACGCCCATGCCGCCGCCGGCGAGCACGTTATAGCCGATGATCTTGTCGCCCTCGGTAATCGCCATCAGGCCCAGGTCGTTGGCATAGAGATCGACGCAGTTGTCGAAATCAAAGCCAATGGCCATCTTGAACTTCCGCGGCATGTAGTGCTTGCCATAGATGGGCTCAACATCAAAGCCATCGCCCGTCGCTTCGTCCTGGCCGCCGACCAGTTCCTTCACGCCGGTGGACGAGTCCGTCAACCAGACCGAATGATAAGCGGTCGTCCGCGGCGCGAAGTGCTCGGCCAGCTTGTCGGCCAGGGCCTGCGTCTCGCGGTAGATATTGTTCTGAAACGGCGCCGGGCAGCACATCACGTTGCGGTTCACGTCGCCGCACGCGCCGAGCGTCGAAAGCTGGCAGGCATTGATCCGCGCAATCGATTCTTTCAAATTCCGCTTGAGCACGCCATGCAACTGCAGGCCTTGCCGCGAGGTGATCCGCAGCGTGGTGTTGGCCAGCTCATCGCACAGGTCGAGCTCTTCCAGAAATTGAGCGCTCGTCAACTTGCCGCCGGGAATCTTGGTCCGGACCATGAACGAGTACGACTTCTTCTTCTTGCCATCTTCCGCGAGTTGCCCCCGCTCGTCCCGGTCGTCCTGCTGATAAGTGCCGTGGAACTTCAGCAGCACCTCGCTGTCGTGCCCAAAGTTGGGGTTCTCATCGACCAATTCCTGCCCGAGAGGCCCGCGCAGAAAATGGCTCTGGTCCTTGATGCCTTCGATCTTGCTGAGTTTTGGCTGTTCGGTCATGGGTTCCGCCAGGGACGGGCCGGAAAGGTGAATTGCGGCTGAATGGAAGGGCAAATGCCGCCGGAAAATCGAAACATCACAATGTTTAGCATCATTGTAATGTTTCGATCGCAGCGGTCAAGTGAGTATAATGCACCCGCTCGGCAACCACCTATGCCAGTCGGGGAAACTGCGGGGAGTGGAGAATTAGGCAAGGGACCTAAACGTTCCTCGGCTCAACGATTATCAAACCTGGTGTCGCAGTCGCAAGTCTCTGAAAATGGCCGCTGTTGAAAGTGAGGACGTGGGACAATCCATGTACCTGGCAAATGGCGACCAACCGCGCATCGTGGACTTGCTTTCCAATGATTGCCAGTCGCTGCACGATTTGTTTCCAGGCTAGGAAAATGTCGGGCGATTCGTCCAGAAGAGAGAACGTCATTTCGAAATCTGTCGACTGAATGTCAGCTTCGTCGGGAGTGAAGCCCAAGCCATTCACCTGAGTTGGTCGAGTCGCTACGTTTCGAAACTCGATCAAATTCTGAGGAGCGATTTGCAGTGATTCACCTCGGCGGTGCAGTTCTACAATGGCAGTCGTGGCGAGAGCATGCTCAGGATCTGTCGTGTTGGCAAGGCGGACCAGAATACTTGTGTCGATCAAGTACGCCATTATTCGTAGATGCCTTCACTACTGACTGCTTCGTTGGAAAGTGCAACGCCACTCGCTATGCCAATGCTTAGCAGCCTGCGTTCCCACTCATCGCGTGGTTCAATCAAAGCTACCGTTGGCAGCAAGCGCTCCTTAAGGACGCGTATAGCAAGCGCTTCCGAGGTAGTCCCCTGCTTACGCGCGAGCTCCCCGAGAGCGGCAACAAGTTGGTCGTCCAGATGAATCACCATGGCATCAATCTCCCGCTTTCATCATATCTCAATTGCCACGAGTCACCAATACAGCCGGTTATCAACCTCTCAATT
>JAYTUF010000144.1:0-10434 GCA_043744755.1 Anatilimnocola sp. | reverse complement strand
TGTTCAAGGTGTTTGCCACCAAGACAGTCGAGCGCGGCGACTACCGCGCGCAGATCGATATCACCAGCGCGGGGCACGTCATTACCTGGCGGTATCGCGGGCTGACGCTGACCGAGGTCGCCTGCTCGGCGCAGCATCCGCTGCCGGAGAAGCGACGGCTGCTTTCGTATCGCCTGAAGGGTGAACGAAACGACCGCGTCGAGTGCCGCGGCGGGATTGTGTATTCAATGAACTATCAGTTGGAACCGGTCGCGCCGGAAGTGTTTTGGTCGTTTCAATCGGAACTGAGTCGCGACAATTTGCCCAACAGCGTGCTGCACTCGTTCGATTCGAGCGGCCGGATGGCTTTGGGCGCGATGAGCTTCATCCATGCCGAAACGCGGACCCGCAGCTTGCTGGTCCAGGCGTTTCATACGTTCCCCGATGACTACGCCATCGTGAAAACGCAAAGCGTATTTGAACTGCCGTAGCACGAACCCCTTGGTTCGTGCGAGCAACAAGGGTTCGTGCGAGCGATAAGCTCTACCGCGATTGCAGAAATGACTTGATCGCGGCGTTCACTGCCGCAGGCTGTTCCAGCGGCGCCATGTGGCCGGCGCCGGCAATGCCGACGAATTTCGCAGCAGGAATCGCGGCGGCAATCGCTTGCATCTCTGCAGGCGGCGCGATGGCGTCTTCTTCACCGCAAAGTACAAGCGTGGGGACATCGATCTTCGTCAACTGGCCGGTGAAATCAGGCCGCTCAGCCATGCCCCGCAGCGCGGCGGCCACTCCAGCGGGCGGCGAAGCAAGCATCACCGCTTTCGTCGCGGCGACAAACGGAGAGTTATTTTCAACATTCTTGGCCGCAAATAATTTTGGCAGCATGGCCTCGGCGACGACCTTTGATCCCTCTTTCTCAACCTTATCCGCCGTCTCTTTTCGGCCCGCGGCGGCCTTTTCAATATCGGCAACCGCTCGCGAATCGGCGATGATCAGCGCTGCTAGCCGCGAGCGATGCCGCGCGAAGAATTGCCAGGCGATGTAACCGCCCATCGAGAGTCCGCAGAAGACAACCGGCTCGCCGATCTGCATTGCGTCGAGCAAGTTCGATAGATCGTCGGCGAACTGCGGCATCGTCACGGTGCCAGGCGTGACATCGCTGCGGCCGAAGCCGCGCAGTTCGGGCGCGATGACGCGATAGTCCTTTGAAAGTTCAGCAAGCTGTCCTTGCCACATCGAGTGATCGAGCGGAAAGCCATGCACCAGTAGCAACGGGGTGCCCGTGCCGCGCTCCACCACATTCAGCGAAACATCGCCGATCGAGATCTTCTTGCCCGCCTGACAAACCTGCGTCGCATTGCTCATGATGTCACCAGAGTGAGAGAAATTTGGCCACCCATTGAACGAACAACACCGCGGCCAGGCCCATGAACACGCCGTGCCCGAGCCAGCCGAGATTCCAAGATGGCAGCCCGCGATACACTCGCAACAACTGCGCCGCGCGATACGGAATCTGAAAGAGCACGATGGGAAAGAACAACACGCCACCCGGATTGTAATGCCAGGCCAGTGCCAGCTCGCCATGGGCCAGCGAAATAAAGCTGCGGGTCAATCCGCAGCCGGGGCAATTGAGGCCCGTGGTAGCGCGGAAATAGCACAGCTCGGGCAGCGAAAACGGCAAGCCCGGCAGCCGCACTTCGCTGGTCTGATGTACGCTCATCGTCGCCGCGAGCGCGACGACCACCGTCGAAACACCAAGCAGCGAGCCGTGCAACAACCACTCCGGGCGGCGAGCGAAAGTCATCATTGGGG
Source organism: Anatilimnocola sp. (assembly GCA_043744755.1). Taxonomy (GTDB): domain Bacteria; phylum Planctomycetota; class Planctomycetia; order Pirellulales; family Pirellulaceae; genus Anatilimnocola. The sequence continues at coordinate 8,640 of JAYTUF010000144.1, read as the reverse complement.
CTGTGCAGCCTGCTTGTTCGCGAGGGCTTTCTCAAAGAAAGCCAGTTGCTTGCGGATCTGTCCCGAGTGAGGCTGCAACTTCACGGCCTGCAATTGATCTTTCACCGCATTCTCAAAATCCCCCTTGGCATAGCGGCAACGGCCCAGCGTATCCCAATAGCCCCCTTCTTCGGGTCGCAGTTCGACGGACCGTTGGCTGCATTTGAGGGCTTCGTCAAAATCGCCCAGCGTGTTGCTCACCAGCCAGGCGTATTGATTGCAGGAGATGGCGAGATTGAAGTTGCAACTGGCCCGCTCTTGTTCGTCGGGCGCTTCCTGGGCGGCGTCCCGCCATTCGGTCACCGTTTCTTTGAATTTCGCCGTGGTCAATTCAATCTGCTCGTTGACTTCGCTTCTCTCCGCCGCGTTCAAGTTCGGGAGGCGAAAGCGGGCAATCAGGACATCGGCATCGGTGGGATCGGAAATGATGGCTTTGGCGAGCGAGTCTTTTTCCTGCTTGGAATCTTTCTGCTCGTTGTAATGCCGCGAGTAGAAATAGAACATCCGGGAGCGGGCCGCTTCCGGTATGCGGAGCGCTCGGCGGGCGGTTTCCCGGGCAATCTCTCCCTTGGCTTCGTCTCCGGCGGGGAACATCAAGTCGATGGCCGGCTGCAAGCTCTCGGCCGCCGCCAACTCCCGCCCCTGATCGTGCAATTGTTCGGAAAGCTGGAAGCGGGCTTTGAAATCGGCGAACGAACCAGCCGCCGCGGTGCGCATCACCTCGCGATATTCCTGTTCCGCGTAATCGAACAAGCCCCACTTGTCGCCCAACTTGGCGGCGACCAGCAAATGCTCTTCCACGTTCGCACTGCGGAGCTTGAGCGCGGCGGCGGCCAGTTCCTTGGCCTGTTGAGGTTGCTGGAGCGCGAGATGGGCCTGCGCCCGCAAGTAGAGCAGCGCGTGATCGTCACTGACGTACTGCGGAAAGCGATTGCCCACATCGAGCACCACTTGCCAGGCTTGGCGATGCACCAGCCAATCGACGATCTCGATGACTTGAGCCGGATCGTTGTCGATCAGCTCGATCGTCTGCTTCATCAGGGCGATGATTTCGTCATCGCGCTTGAGCGGTTTCAGCAGTTCAATTTGCCAACGATACAAATCGCGAACCACCTGGCGATTCGTGAGCAACGGCTGAAGCGCCAGCATTTCGCGCTCTTTGTCGATGACGGCTTGCCAATCGGCAATCGTGGCGGCCGGTTCACGCAGCGTGCGGCAATACAGGAGCAGCCAACCGGCAGCGGGGCGCTTGCTGGCGGCGATGCCTTGGGTGATGAGGGCCGCCGTTTGTTCGCGGAGGATGGGTGTTTTTGGCTCAGGGCGATGCAAAATCAGGAGTGCGGCGTGCTTGGAGAGAATCGGATTCACCTCATAGCGGGCCAGGCGGCAAAGGGCCGTAATGCTGGGCAGGTCAGCCATGTTGCCGAGGCGGTCGATCCGGCTGCGGCGTTCATCATCGCTTTGTTCGCCGAACGACTTGAGCAGCCGGGCCACTTCCGGCGGATCGGATTCATCGAACCAGCGCACATTCATGCCGCGGACGAGAAACTTCGCCCGCATCTGCACTTCCATCACCGCTGGCGGATACTGCGCAGCCACTAACGCATCGAAGGCCTCCAGCCCCATCCGGCTGAGCTGCGTTTGGGCCCGCTGACGAACGGCGAAGTCGTCCGCGCCGAGTTGCTCAACGAGTTGAGCCACTTGCGGATCGATTTCCGTGGCTGCGATAACGCGTTTGGCGGGCGGATCAGCCGCCCGCGTGACGTAGTCACTGGCGGCAAGCAAGAATAGCCCGGCGGCGGCAATTGACCAAAGCTGGTGGCGACATATCATCTGCTAATCCTTCCGACCGCCTCAACCAAAACCTGTCATCAAAAGCTGAATTTCAGCGCGGCGGCTCTTGTTCCTTGTCCTTTTAGAATACCGTAGGCTGAGCGACCGCGGCAAGCGCAAGCAACCTCGCCACGATTCGTTTCTCGCGGACGCTCGCCTGATTTCCTCGCGAATGCTGCGGGCTGGAACGCGCCAGTGATAGCTCTTGCGCCCAGCGTGACTTACCATGCTCACTGCTCGCTCATCACAACAGATTTTCTCCGCACGACTGCGCAAGGGTGATCCGTGGAACGGCTGATCAGCTTTTTTGGCCTGTTTGTGATGATCTTCCTGGCCTGGCTGATGAGCTCGCACAAGCGGAAGTTTCCCTGGCGGTTGGTCATCGCCGGCACGGTTTTGCAATTCGTGCTGGCCTGGGTAACAATCAAAACCTGGCCCGGCCAGATGTTCTTCGGTGCGATTGGGGACTTTTTCACCAAGGTGCTCGACTTCACGGACGTGGGTGGCAAGTTCGTGTTCGGCGAAGCCTTCAAGGAACACTTTTTCGCGTTCAAGGTGCTCCCCACCATCATCTTTTTCTCTTGCTTCATGTCCATCCTGTACTACCTGGGCGTGATGCAGTGGCTGGTTAAATCACTGGCCTGGGTCATGCAGAAAACGCTGGGAACATCGGGGGCCGAAACGCTGTCGGCCAGCGCGAACATCTTTTTGGGCCAGACTGAAGCCCCGCTCGTCATCAAGCCTTATCTGCCGACGATGACCATGTCGGAACTGAACGCCGTGATGATCAGCGGCTTTGCCGGCGTGAGCGGCGGCGTGCTGGCCGCGTTTGTGGGCCTGGGCATTGATGCGGGCCACCTGGTGACCGCCTCGGTCATCTCCGCCCCCGCGAGTCTGATGCTCGCGAAAGTCCTGCTCCCCGAAACCGAAACGCCAGCGACGCTGGGAGTCGATCAAATCGAACCGGCGCCGGTGGGAGCCAACGTGCTCGAAGCGGCGGCGATCGGAGCCAGTGATGGCTTGAAACTCGCCCTCAATGTTGCCGCGATGCTGATTGCGTTCTTGGCTTTGATCGCCATGGGCGATTGGGTCGTGCAGGCCACGGGCGACCTGATCGCCGAACATACTGTCTACATCTGGGCCCGCGACTGGTCGCTGCAGAACGCGCTCGGAACGATCTTCGCCCCCTTGGCCTGGGTGATGGGAATTGAATGGAAAGACTGTGGGAAGGCTGGCGAACTGCTCGGCTTGAAAACCTTTGCCAATGAGTTCGTGGCCTATTCCACCATGCATGATTGGCGGGAAGCCGATCCCAACGTGCTCGCGCCGCGGTCCGTCACCATCCTCACCTATGCCTTGTGCGGCTTCTCGAACTTCTCGTCCATCGGCATCCAAATCGGCGGCCTCGGCGCCATGGCCCCCGAACGCCAAAGCGACTTCGCCCGGCTAGGCTTGAAGGCCATGCTCTGCGGCGCGCTGGCGACCTGTATGACCGCGTGCGTGGCGGGGGTGCTGATTTAAGGCAAGGCTTGGACTTAGGATGGGTGCCACCCTAAAAACTACCCCTGGTCTTTACGGCGCGATTTGCGCGTGGTGCCGCGAGTAGCCGGGCGCGTGAAGGGCCGGTAGCGGGCCAGGTCGATGACGCGGGCGTGGCGACCGCGACCGATGAAGATCCGCCGCCAATTGGCGAGGATTAGTTCATCGCCTCCGGCAAACTCGCGGATATAGCGGCCGCGAACGGTGGCCGGCGTGCCCGACGGGGGATTGCGCAAGGCATATTCAATTTCGGCGGGATCGAGCACGCTGGCCGCGATTCCCGTGCTGACCAGTCGATCGAAATAACCTTCGACTGACAGCTCATGATAGCGCAGGTCGATCTTTTTTCGCGTTTCCCACGATGCGCCTTGCCCGGCCTTGTCCAGCAGGAACTGCTTGGTCACCCAGTCGAGCGAACCGACGAGATCGCTGGGGTCGTCTTCCAACGCATCGAGCGTTTCTTCCCACAACCGCAGCAGGTGCCAGGCTTCGGCCGGCGGGTTGTCGTGCTGATGCAAAAACACCCGGCACGCTTCCAAATAGGAGCGTTGCAGCTCAATCGCGGTGCAACTTTGACCGCCGACAAGCGGAATGCGATACGTGAGTGAGGGATCGGCACAAATCGAACGCAGGGCTTGCAAAGGACGGCGAATTGTCGCGGGCTGCGGCAGGTGGCCGGCCTCGATGGCGTCGATCACCAGCAGCGTCGTGCCGATCCGCAGATACTCGGCCACTTCCGCGCGGTTGGAATCGCCCAGCGCGATTTGCAGCCGCTGGCGTCCATAAAATAGTTGCAAATATTCGGCGGGGTTCAGCCAGGCATCGGCATATACGGTTTTGAAAAAATGGCCGAAACTGTAGATGGGCCGGTCGGCCAGCCAACCGCCGTAGCCGGTCAGGCAGTTCATCGCCGGGGCTTTATCCGCGAGATGAAAATGGCCATCGTCAGCGACCATGCCTGCGCCGGCGATGATTGGCCGCGAGATTAAAAACGGCGTCAATTGCCGCCGAATCTTGCGAAACGCGAAGACGACGAGCAGTCCATAGAAAACGGCAGCGAGAGGAAACGTCAAGACGCGTGTGACGACGGAGAGGCTCGCTTCCAGCCAGCGCGGGCCCGTGGGACTGGCGTGTTCGAGTTGATCAAATTCACAGCCGAACAAGATGCGGGCCAGACCTTGCGGCCGCGCGATATACCGTTCGAAGAGCAGGTAGGTGAGCGACGCGAAGAGCATATAGCCAATGACGACCGCGGCCAGTAGCCAGAGTAGCAACCACGTGATCACCACGAACGGAAAAATCAAAACCAGACCCACTCGCCAACCGAGTAGTACACAGCCGGTTGCAAAATTGGCTTCGTAGTTTTCCTGAGCGCCGTAGATATTGCCGAAGGCATCGCGGTCGTTTTTTAACAGCCGCACATCGGGACCGAAGGCTTGCTCGGCGCAGCTTGAAAGCAATTCATCTTGTGCTCGCTGCCACGCGAGAAGTTGCCGCGGACTGCGACATTCGGGAGTGGCGCCTTCGATTAGACCGCCGCCGGCAGCAGGACACTCCGCTTCAAACCAAACCGCGCCGCCGGCCGCGTGGAAGATTCCTTCCTTCATGTGCCGGGCTTCGACAGTAGGCAAGCGCTGCCGCACCTGGGCGACGAGCTGCCGGAAGACGCGATACTTGCCACCCGGTTCGTTGCTGGGCGTCCCGGTAATAGCGAGCGCGTATTCCGTTTCCAGTCCGATCAGCCGTTCAAAAATCCCGGGCTTACTCGCCACCGTAAGGGACCTTCGTCTCGTTCAAATACTCGGCGGCATTCGCAGAGGCATCGACCGCGATCTGAGCGAGCATTTCGTGCAAAGCGCGAACGGGAGCGATTGTAACCGCATCGACCGAGGCCACCTCGACAGCGGTCATGTTATCCATCTGCATCACGTCACTGCGAATCATAGCGTCACCTGAAACCAGTATTGCCGAGAAACAGCCGCTACTTCCGACAAGCAGCCGCGACAGATTCATCCTAACTACGCTCGCGGGCAGCGGCAAGCGCGGGTCTATGGTAGATCAACAACTTCACTTTGGCCCATCTCGATAAACCCTGAAGTCCTGGCCCCCTTCTCCCGCATCCCCGTTACAAGCGGTACATTGGACCGTTGGTCAGCCCTTGCTTTTTGTCCGGCCTAATCCCACTTGCCGGCAAGCTCCCGCCCTGTTACTGCGGGAAGCAGAAGCTAGACTAGAGGGCTTCACCACAACTTATGGAGACATCTTCGGTGCAGATCAACATCTCGGCGCGGCATGGCCACTTGAGTCCCGGCACCCAGGAGCGAATATCGGAAAAAGTCGAGTCCATCCGCCGCTTGTTTGACCGGATCACGGCCATTCAGGTGGTGGTCGATCTGGAACATCGCGACGAACCGAGCGTGGAAATCAAGGTTCTCGCGGAACATCACGACGAGTTCATTGCCACTGCCAAGGCGGAAAGCGTTCACGCCGCCTTGGATGGCGTGATCGATAAGGTTGAAGCGCAGGTGCGCAAGTTCAAAGAAAAATTAAAAGACCATAAGGCCACGGGACACAAGCATCTCGAGCCGCTGGCCGGCGAGGCGGCTGCCGACGACACCGACGCGGAGTGAGCAAGTGAGTCGCTGGCGTGGTTGTTCCACCCGTTGCAAGGAATCTGGTTATGAAGTTCAGTGATTTTGTGCAGACCGAAGCTATTCAGGCCAGCGTGACGGCGCTCGAAAAGCCCGCGGTCATTCGCGAATTAGTGCTAGCGCTGGCTTCGTCGGGCGCGATCAAGCCCGCCGATCAAGAGAGCATCATCGCGGCGATTCTCAAGCGCGAAGAATTAGGCAGCACGGGCATTGGCCGCGGCGTGGCCGTGCCGCACACCAAGCATCCCAGCGTCGAGAAGCTGGTCGGCACCGTCGGCGTGAGCCACGAAGGGGTCGATTTCAACAGCTTGGATGGCGACAAAGTGCATCTGTTTTTTCTGCTCGTCTCGCCCCCTGATCGGCCTGGCGATCACTTGCGAGCGCTCGAAAACATCTCGCGGCAACTGCGCGACGATACGTTCTGCCGGTTCCTCAAGCAGGCCCAGTCGGTACACGACATCCGCCAACTGCTCGACGAAGCCGATCATAACCAGTTTTCCAGCTAAGGCTTGGCGCTGATCGTTGAGCGGGCAGTTTTTGTCCCCAGACTCGCTTTCCATTCGTGCTCCTTTGAGCGCGATCTTACGATTCACGTTTTCGATTGTGTGTTTTCCGCCATGCCTGAACCGTCCGCCGAGCGAATTGTGATCGTCATGAATACGCAGGGCTTTCACGCCCGGCCCGCTCATCTGTTCGTCAAGCTGGCGATGACCTTTAAGAGCAAGATTCAGATTCAAAAGGGAAACGAGACGATCGACGGCAAGAGCATTCTCGACCTGCTCACGCTCGGTGCCGGCAATGGCACGCGCCTGAAACTCAAAGCCGCCGGCCCCGATGCTGCCGCTTCTCTGGAGGCCCTCGCCCAACTCGTCGAAGGGGGCTTTGGCGAACTGCACGAGAATGGCCCGGCACCGGCCGCGACGTAGACCCCTGGCGTTTCAGTTCAGCAATTGACAGTTGCCCGCTGCGGACGTAATGTTGAATGATCGCAACTTTCAAGCTTTCCAAGACGATGTTCACCAACCCTCACAATCCGCAAACCGCACACTCGGCCGCTGGCCGTGGCGTTTGTTTTGCGCAATTGGAAGCAATTCGAATTACCAGCGGGCGAATTATTGGGGACCACGCTTAGGGGCGGCACGCGGCATAAATGGAAACTTTCCAGCCTTGACGCCCCCGCGGGTGTCAGGGCTTTTTTTGTTTGTTGACGTCAGTTGTTTTTCGAGGCCACAATGCGAACCATTCAAATCTACGATACGACCCTGCGCGACGGCACGCAGGGGGAAGGGGTCAGCTTGTCGCTCGTGGACAAGCTGCAGATTACCCGCCGGCTGGATGAACTGGGCGTGGATTTCGTCGAGGGTGGTTATCCCCTCTCGAACCCCAAGGACACCGAGTATTTTCAACGCGTCCGCGAGCTCAATCTCAAGCACGCCAAAATCTGTGCCTTTGGCATGACGCGGCGGCGGGGAATTGCCGCGAAAGATGATCCGGGGATGAAGGCCTTGCTGGAATCGCAGGCACAGGTCATCACGGTCGTCGGCAAGACCTCGGACTTTCATGTGACCGAGGTCCTGCGCGTGTCGCTGGCCGAGAATCTCGAGATGATCCGCGATTCGCTCTTCTACTTGAAATCGCAAGGCCGTGAGATCTTTTACGACGCGGAACATTTCTTCGATGGCTGTGCTGCCAATCCACAATATGGCCTGAGCACGATTCGCACCGCGGCCGAAGCCGGCGCCAGCATCGTCATCCTCTGCGATACCAACGGCGGCACGCTGCCGGAGCAGATTGTGGAATGGACGAAGCAAGCGCTGGAAGTTCTGACGCCGCTGGGCGTGCAGGTGGGCATTCATTGCCACAACGACTGCGAACTGGCCGTGGCCAATTCGCTCGCGGCCATCGATGCCGGCGCGTCGCAGGTGCAAGGGACCATCAATGGTTTTGGCGAACGCTGCGGTAATGCGGATCTGATCTCGGTGATGGCCAATCTGGGTTTGAAGAAGGGCTATCGTCTGCTGAAAGACGAAGGCCTGTCGCACCTGACCGAACTCTCACGGTTTGTTTATGAGACGGCCAATCAGAATCACCGCAACCATCAACCGTTCGTCGGCCAAAGCGCTTTTGCCCACAAAGGTGGGATGCATGTTCACGCGATTGCCCGGGCCACCAGTTCGTACGAGCACATCGACCCCGCCCTCGTCGGCAATGAACGGCGGATTCTCGTCAGCGAGCTTTCCGGCCGGTCGAACATCGCCGCGCTCACCGCGAAGCACAAGTTGCAGGATGATCGCGGCTTGATGGATGCGATCTTGCAACGAGTCTGCGACCTGGAAGCCAAGGGATATCAGTTTGAAGCCGCCGAGGCGAGTTTCGATTTGCTCGTGCGCAAAGTCGCCGGTTCTTTCCAGCCCCATTTTGAACGTCTGAAGTATCACATCGCCGTCAGCGCGGAAGGGGAAAGCGGCGAGCCGGTCACGGAAGCGACCGTCAAGATTCGTGTCCACGGTCAGCCTCGGCATGAAGTGGCCGAAGGGGATGGCCCGGTCAACGCGCTCGATGCCGCGTTGCGAAAGGC
>JAYTUF010000143.1:0-2679 GCA_043744755.1 Anatilimnocola sp. | reverse complement strand
TGATACTGATCTTCCAGCACCTGGGCATTCAGCGGATTCTCGGTCTCGCCCGCGAGCTCCAAGTCCTTCTTTTCGAAGTTATCGGAGTTGGCAATCAGGATGCCGCCCTTGCGGAGGTCGCTGAGGTTCGTTTTCAGCGCAGCGGGGTTCATCACGACGAGCGCATCGAGCTGATCGCCGGGCGTGAAGATGTCTTCGCTGGAGAAGTGAACCTGAAACGCGCTCACGCCGGCCAGCGTCCCCTTCGGCGCGCGGATTTCGGCGGGATAGTCCGGGAACGTGGCAATGTCGTTGCCGAGGAGGGCCGTCGTGCGGGTGAATTGATCGCCCGTGATCTGCATGCCGTCGCCGGAATCGCCGGCGAAGCGAATCGTCGCGCTGGGGATCTTGGTCGTTTGTTTTTGCAACGGTGCAACTTGCTCGATCGTGGTAGACATGGCTGACTGTAAGCCCCTTCTCGAAGAACTCGTCAAAAAGTTTGCTGAATAAGCGATTTCAATCTACTTCATCGTTACATCTTATCGGACGTTGCGGGGTCCATTATGTATTGGACCTGCCGTGGGCGGCGCAACCGGCGGAGAAGCGGGACACGAGCTGTTAAGCCCCTTCCCGCTCCTGTGTTTTGTGGTGGGGGGCGGGTGGCAACGTATAAACCACTTTGGGAAAGTGCTGAACCAGGTAGTGCAAAATGCCGCCGGCGCTGAGGACGCCGGATATGCGGCCTCCCGCATCGACGATCGGAATCTGCCGAAAACCGCGCACTGACATGAGCGTGATGGCGGTCGCCAGTGAATCTTCCCGCTGCAGCGAGACCGGGTCGCGAACCATGATCGTGCTGACGCTGGCACCCAGATTCCCTTCGGCCGCTAGCACTCGGATCAGGTCTCGTTCGGTGCAAATGCCGAGCAACTTCTCGTCGCGGCAGATCATCGCGGCGCCGGAGCTGGCGTCACGCAGCAGCTTCAGCACATTGCGAATGCTATCTTCCGGCGCAGCACAAATGGCAGGCGAAGGCGAGGCTTGCTCGACCGTATCGGTCTCAAGATGGAGCTGAAAATCCACGACTCAATCCGGCCCTGGGGCCGACCGTGTTGGGTGGCAGCGAAACCTGCAGAACTTTAATGCGCAATCAACCGCGCCACTTCGATAACTCACCTAGCAGCCTATCACCCTGGCGCGGGTGCGACAAGAGATAAGGGCGCGAGACGGGAAAATTACGGGGATGTAAGGGGAGAGCGAGTAATGAGGGATGCGGGAAAGGCAAAACAATCTACTTCGGACCGGCGAGGATCGTATTATCGATTGCTACGGAAAGTCGCTGAGTAAAACCACCTGAGGGAAAATTCGCAGCTTTAAATCCGAAGTGATCATCTTGCAGCCTTGTTGTTCCGCCAATGACAAGTAAACGCAATCGTAAAAGCCAATCCGAGCTGCGCTGGAGATCTCGTAGACCCGAGCCAAAAGTGGTAGCGACGGAAAATACGCGTTGACTTCTTGAATGATCCGCCGCAACATCTGCGCTCCGTCGGGAGGTCGAATAAATCCGCGGCGCTCTGCCCGCGACAGCGCATGAGCGATTTCTAACGGCAAAAAGTCGGGAGCAATAAGTTCGATGGTTCTCGCCACTCTCTGCGCACGGACTCGAAGTGCGAATGCGTATTCATCTTCGGGAAGTTCCCACTTAATCGCGACGCAGGAATCGACAACGTATCTCACTGCTCATCCCGCGCTTCGCGAATCAACTCTGACACAATATTCAATACACCGAACCGCTCTTTGATGGCTTCGCGAGACCGATCCTGTTCTTCACAAATTTTTTCCAGATCAGGCTGCGTGATGCCCAAAATCAAGGGAGGGGCCGGTAAGGCATTGGTGGCAACAGTAGCGGGAATGGTACTCATGATTGCATTATTTCCTGAGAATGCGCCAGCGTCAATCGCAGCCAAAGCATTGCTGTGACACTCGATCACAGGCAACACACTATTTTACTGAAAACCGCCGTCCGATTTGCGTCGTGTTTCCTTGCTTATCGCGGATTGAAACGGAGAGCCTCGCGTTCTTCATCGGGTCAATGCCTTTCGGCAGCTTCCAGACAAGAACGCCCGGCGATGATTCGTGGAACTTATCCGCCAGGTTCCCGCCCGCCGCGATTCCAGCCAGCTCAACATCAAGTTTCACGATCAAGCTTGCCTGATCGATGCCCGAATAAAAATCAAACATGCCGATCGAAATCTGATCGAGCTTTTCGTTCACATCCGCGGTCAGCGTGGGGCGTTGATCGTCGAGCATCCAACCAAATCCTTTTTGGTCCGGATGATCGGCGTCGTAATCGCGGTCCAGCGGGCATCCCAGATCAATCCAGCGCAATAGCGTGCGGCGGTCTTCGTCGGAAAGCGCTTTCACTTTGCCTGCGGCCACCGCATCGGGCGGCGGCATGATGCTTCCTGAGTAATCCAGATCCCAACGAGCGCGGTTCTTTGATAGATCAACGGGCTCACCCTTTTGGGTCAGCTCGCCCGAACCAGGCTTCGATTCCGACGGATGATCGTCGTTAGAAAAACCATCCAGCCGCCGGCCAAAGATCTTCCAGACGAGCAAACTCCGCCGCGCTTGCAGTTTGCGGATGTATCGCGAGGCGTTCGGATAACCCCACGAATCGTAGCCTACCGGCTTGTGGCC
>JAYTUF010000142.1:0-2691 GCA_043744755.1 Anatilimnocola sp. | reverse complement strand
ACGGATCGGGGCACGACGACGACCCCGTCGATATCGGCCACGACTAAATCACCGGGCGCGAAGCGCACGCCGTCGATCTCGACCGGCACATCGACATCGATCACCCGGTTGCGGTCCTTGCTGTCATAGAGGCAAGTGCCGCGTGCCCAAATGGGGAAGCCCATCTGCGTCATCTTGGCCCGGTCGCGTACGGCGCCATCGACGATCGCGCCCACGCAACCGCTCCGCCGGGCGGCGGTCGAAAGGAGTTCACCCCATAGGCCCGAGCGCAGCGAGCCTCCTGCCGCGGCAATCAGCACATCATCGGGCTGGCAGGTATCGACAGCCTGCAGTTCCAGCTCATAAGGCTTCGGATCGGCATGGGCCATGTCTGCCCAGAGTGTCGTTTTGCAACGGCCGATCAGAACGCCAGTTGTGGTCAAAGGCTGGAGAGAAATCCGCGGCGATTGATGCGGATAGCCCAGTGCATCGAGGGCGTCGCAAACCACGGCGGAATAAAAGCTTTGCCGCATGAGCGCGAGCGTAATCAGCTGATCCGCAGGCATGATTCAATTCCCCCGGGCTCGGACTTACGACTTCTTCCATCGATCCTGCCAAACGCAACCCGCCCAGGACCAACCCACGCCGAAGCCAATCAAGATCGTGCGCATCTGCCGGGTGAGCTTGCCTTGACGGCGAAGCGTGTCGATCAAGATCGGCAGCGTCGAAGAAACCGTGTTGCCGCAGTTTTCGAGGGCCATCGGCATGCGTTCCAATGTCAGACCGAGTCGCTCGCGCAATTGATCGAGCATCTTTCGAGTGGCTTGGTGCATCAAGTACAGATCGATGGCCGGTTCCTTGAGGCTCGCCGCTTGGAGAATATCGTCGATCAATTGCGGCACGGCGGTGACTGTGAAGTTGATCAAGCTGGGCCCATCCATATAGAGCGCACTTTGCCATCGTTGTCGATGCCGGGGCTTGATGGCATCCTCTGCGGGCCGATTGCCGCCGCGAGTGACGAGCAGCGTATCGGCGCCGGTGCCATCGGTGCCGAATTGAAACGCGGTTAGCGATGGTTCGTCGGCCGCGTCGATCAGGGTGGCCGCCGCGCCATCGCCAAAAATAGTGCGTAGGCTGCGATCGGCTTCGTGAATGTACTTACTATAGGTCTCGGCCGTGATGAGCAGCACCCGCTTGACCGATCCGCCGCGGATCAAGCCATCGGCCAGTGACAGTCCATACACAAACCCCGAGCAACCCAGGTTGAAATCGAGAGCGCCGACGTTCGTTCGCAGGCCCAGCCGATGCTGCAGCAAGCAGGCCGTCGTGGGGAGTGGATAATCAGGCGTCTGCGTGCAAAGCAGAATAAAATCGATGCTCCGCGGATCGATGCCATGTTCGGCGAACAGTTTTTCAGCAGCCTTCACGGCCAAGTCGGACGCACACTCGTCCGGGGCAGCAATGTGCCGCGCGGCGATGCCGGTCTTCTCATAGATCGCGTCCAGATCCCAGCCGGGGTAGGCCTCCTTCAACTGGGCATTCGTCTCTACCCGTTCCGGCAGATGAATCGCGATGGGTCCTACCGCTGCGTACTTCACGATCGCTGAATTCCTAAACCGATGTTCCGTCGTCTAGTTCCGCTCAGAAAACGACACCGCGGCAGCTTTCCCCACAACGCGCCCATTCACGCGTGGGCCATTCACACAACCTTAACGGCGATAGCAAGTTGGGTCAATTGGAGTAGCTTCCACGGCAGGACCACTGCGGACAAAACCGACCCACTCATTTCAGTAATACGGCCCCATGCATTTCGCGGCAAGCATCGACGATTCGCTGCACGACCTGATCGGCTTCGTCGCCTGTCAATGTTCGTTCGGCCGACCGAAGTTGAACGGAGAACAGCAGACGTTTCTTGCCAGCACCATCTTTCTCGACATTGCGATAGGTATCGAGATAGCAGACTTCTTGCAAACGTTCTCCGGCCGCGACTTTGACGGAAGAAGCAAGCTGCGCCCAGCGAATCGCTTCGTCAACAATTAAGTTCAAATCGCGAGCTATGGCGGGGAAGGTGATTTGCGGTGAGTACTGCGGCGTGAGAACAGCCATGGGCACGAGGGAGCCGAGATCGAACTCGGCGACGATGGCATCTCGCCGCAGGCCGAACTGCTTCAATCCCGCTGAGGAGAGTTTGCCGAGAAAGCCCCAGCGCCTGCCTCCCAGCCGCAACTCGCTAGCTTGATCGGCAGCTAACAGGGCATGCTTGAAATCGGCGACTTCGAGCACTAGCGCGGGACTGATTCGCGATAGTACGCTTTCGATGAGTCCTTTCACCGCGAGAAAATCTTGCCCACTAACCGCGGCCAGCGTCCATTGCTCATGCGGCAGGCTGTTTTCGAGCGGCAAATAGATACGGGCGGTCTCAAACAGTTGACTGGCATCGTTCCCTAGCGACTCGTTCAGGCGGCGCGATTCCAGCAGGCTGGGAACGATGCTCCGCCGTAAACGATCGGCTCCTTTGAGCATAGGCTGATTGCAGACGAGGGGCGGTGCGTTCGTCCACGGGCTGAAGGCGCTAGACCACGTCTCGCTGACGACACTGGTAGTCAATGCTTCGTCGTAACCCGCCGACGTAAACACTCCGCGTACTTTTTGCAGCACGCGATCAGCGTCGCTCTTGTGCGACGGGGCCATCGGCACGCCAATGTCTTCGGG
>JAYTUF010000141.1:0-2691 GCA_043744755.1 Anatilimnocola sp. | reverse complement strand
GATGTAGACCTGAACTTTTCTTAAAAATCTGCGGTGAAAGGGTTTGAAATGTTACGCAACTGGAAACTCGCGACGGTGATCGCGGTTGTTATAAGTGCCGGTGGCACTTTGGGTTCGGTTCAAGCTGGCGGCCACGGCGGCCACTCGGGTGGCAGCAGTCACGGCGGTCATCAGCACAGCAGCCATAGTGGCGGCTTCAATGGTGGTTTCAACGGCGGCGGTTCTTCTGGCATCAAACTCATGCCCCGCAACACGGGCTTCGTGGGCCCGCTTGTGCCCCGCGTGAACATCTCGAATGGCAACTCAGGTGGGACCACGCTCAAGAAGGTTGGCGGCACCTCGAACTCCGGCGTCGGCATCAAGATTCCCGGCATCGGTTCGGTCGGCTCCAACTCGAATGGAAATGGCAATAAGCAAATCGGCAACAACCAGGTTCTCAAGGCGCCGTTGAGTGGCCTGGGCATCAAAATCGGTGGCCTGAATGGCGGCAATCAGGGAAATGGCAATGGCAATGGTCCAGGCAATGGAAATGGCAACGGACCCGGAACTGGGAACGGCAATGGAAATGGAAACGGCAACTCACATCACCACCACAACTGCTGGCCGCTGGTGTTCACGCTGCCGTCGTGCCAGCCGAACTACTGCCCGCCGCCCTGCCCGCCGATTTACTACCCGCAGCCTTACCCCGTGATCGTGCCGGTTTCCGATCCGATCTTCGTGCCCGTGGCCGTGCCGGTCGGTGATCCGCTGTTGAACGGTGCCCAACCAGCCGGCCCGCTGTCGCTGGATACGAAGAAAGCTTTGGAAGAAACGATTTCGACCGACGTTCCTCCCGCCGCAGCCAAACCTGCGGATGCGAAGCCCGCGGAAGTGAATCCAGCCGATGTCGCCAGCCAAGATGCCGCCGGCAAATCCGCGGGACCGCTGCCGCAGATTCCGGTCGGTGCCACGCTCACGCTGCAAGGGAAGGATCTCTCGGAAAAGGAAGGCCAGGTATTGTTGCAACTGGGCGACATCGCCATGCCAGCCACAATCAAGGAATGGAAGAACGACTCGGTGACTTGCACGCTGCCGGTGCTCGGTCTCGCCAAGGCCAGCAAAGCGAGCTTGCATGTCCTGAAGGCTGACGGCAAAGTCGCCAGCGTCATGAACTGCGAACTGGTGACCACGCTGCCGACCTCGGTCGCAGCCAAACCAGCGAGCACGTCCAGCGTGGATGCCGCGAAGTATGAGCAGTAAACAAACCCGTAGCCCGATCTCGAATACGTAGCCCGGTCTCTCCGAGACCGGAAATTGGGAGGGCGAGGCTCCTGCCGAGCCGTGCGGCGGAAAACATGTCATTTCGCGATTCCGGCTCCGCAGGAGCGTCGCCCTCCCAGGGATTTGCGTTGCCGTGCCTACGCTGCGTCCGACCTTGACCGCCCTGGTTGTTGATAGTAGAGTCAAAGTACTGAATCAGTTTTTATTGTCGGATCGAAATCATGCGTCGGCACACTCTGCTACTCGAAATTCTTCTCGCGCTTGCCTTGGGCAGGACGTAGGGGTGCGGTAGCGCAAAATCGTTAGTGGCAACTTCACCCCGGAGCCTCAAAAGCTGCGGGGTTTTTTGTTGGTTGAATGTGGTCTGAGGTGAATCAGTGATCGGGCGGCAAGTAATGATCGAACTCGTCAGCCAGCGACGCCCCGGCGCCGGGCGGTGGCTGCTCCTTGTCGGGCCGGCGCGAGGCCGGCAGTTCACGACTGCTCTGTAACGCTAAGATTCACTTCAGACCGCATACGAACCAACGAGGATGTTCCCATGACTGCCAACCGAACCATCAAGATTTTCGATACCACGCTGCGCGACGGCGAGCAATCGCCCGGCTGCAGCATGAACCTGCAAGAGAAGCTGGAACTGGCCCAGTCTCTGGTCGAACTGGGCGTGGATATCATCGAGGCCGGTTTCCCCATCGCTTCACCGGGGGACTTTGAATCCGTCCGCGAGATCGCCACCACCATCCGCGGCGCAACCATCTGCGGCCTGGCCCGTTGCAACGATCAGGATATCGACCGCGCCTGGGAAGCCGTGCGTGGGGCCGACGAGCGGCGGATTCACATCTTTCTCGCCACCAGCGCCATCCACCGCGAATTCAAGCTGAAGATGACCCGCGAGGAAATCATCCAGCGGGCCATCAAAGGCGTGACCCGCGGCAAAGGCTACTGCGACGACATCGAATTCTCGCCCGAAGATGCCGCCCGCACCGAGCGAGATTTTCTGTGCCAGGTTGTCGAAGCCGCCATCACTGCCGGCGCGACGACGGTCAACATTCCCGATACCGTGGGTTACGCCACGCCGCAGGAATATGGCAGTGTCATCGCGCTGCTCAAGAACCGCGTGCCGAATATCGACAAGGCAGTCATCAGCACCCATTGCCACAACGACCTGGGATTGGCCGTCGCCAACAGCCTGGCTGCCGTCGAAAACGGCGCTGGCCAGATCGAATGCACCATCAACGGCATCGGTGAGCGGGCCGGCAATTGCTCGCTGGAAGAAGTCGTGATGGCCCTCAAGACCCGCGAGGACTATTACCATTGCACGACGGGCATCATCACGCCGCGACTGGTGCCGACCAGCCGGCAACTGTCGCTGATCACCGGCCTGCAAGTGCAGCGCAACAAAGCCATCGTCGGGCGCAATGCCTTCGCGCACGA
>JAYTUF010000140.1:0-10500 GCA_043744755.1 Anatilimnocola sp. | reverse complement strand
GCGGGCCCAACGACGACTCTTACCTGAATGGATTCAACATGAGCAACGTCACTGGCCGGAATTCTTCCTCTTCGTACGACCGCGGTGGTCGTAGCGTCCCGGCTGCGATGCGGGAATACTTTGCCGCCTTCCTTGAGATCGTGCGCAATCACGGGCTGAAGGGGCTGGTGGTATTGGTCATCGCCGCCCTCGTCGCGTTCGCGCCCTTGTCGATGCTCTATTGGTTCAATGAATGGCGGCTGGCCAGCGCGACGACCTTTAACAACGGGCAAACCGTGGTCGTTCAACCGGGACAGTTTGCAGAGGATCAAGAGCAAGAAGAGCCAGGCGAAACGGCCCTGCTGCAAGTGATTTGCGAGACAACCAGCTTCGGCACAACCCTGCCGCTATTGATGGACGCCGATCCGCGCCGCAGTCACGAAGGGCAACGAGAGTCGTGGTACATTCGCCGCGAAATGGTGTACGTGCGGCCCGCGAACGTCGATCCGCTAGTTCCATTCGCCCTGCTCGGCCGGCCGCCGATCAGCGTTTGGCTTCCTGCCGGCGATTACGAAGTTCTGGTAGTTCATGATAGTCCGGGCGGCGAAGATCGCGTTGATGGCCGCCGCGATTACTTCCCGCACGTCTCGGTTTTTGCCGAGTGCGAGTTGGAGAACAAACAGAAGACCGTTTGCCGCGTGCCCTTGCCACATTACGGAGTTGGTCAGGGGTTTGAACCGCTCGCCGTCGAAAATTCAGCCCCTGGGGTTCCCACGGACGATGCAGAGCTTTTATCGCTGATCCCCTCCTGGGAAAAGGTGCTGGCGATACCAACGCCCGCCGGTTACATCCTCGCGCTCGACGAGCCAATCATCCAGCACGGACCCGAACACCGCGGCTGCACCATCGACTTTGCCAACTTGCAATCCGTCCCGCGCGAATGGACCCGTGAGCAACTGGCCACGGTCCGCAATTGGCTGCCTACGGATGCCACTGCCGCCCGCGCTAGACTCACTTCGCTCGTCGATTCCCTCTGGTGGCGCGAATGGCTACAGGGTTGGTACTGCTACGCCGCCGCCGGCATCAGCGGCCTGGTCTTCACCCGCTGGGGCGCCCTCGCCACGCTCGAACCTTGGCGGCACGGCGAATCGTTCTGGGATAACCTCCGCCTGCTCGTCAAGATTTTCTGCATCGCACTCGCCGCCTGGCTCGTGCTGCAATTCCTCACCGACGGCCACGGCTGCTCCGGCGGCCCCGTACGGTTCCGCCTGCGGTGAGGACGCGTTCCGCGATCGATAGGGATGTGTTCAACGCCGCTTCGAGCAAAGCAAACGCGTTTCCATCCGGCGGAACTGACCGGCACCCGGACCAGCCCTGGCCCGTATGCCGACCAACGAGCGAAGCTTGACTCGACACTGTGAAGTGACTATTATCGGAGTAACTAGACACTCACATAGTTCAATGGAGAAGCAGCGATGCAAGTTGCACACAGTGAACCGTACACGCTTGATAAGAGTTGCGAAATTCGGCTGGGAGTGGCATCGTGGGACGATGGTTCCAATAAGGCGAAGTCGGTGAAGTTCACCTGGTTTGATAAGAACGGTAAAGCTGCCCGTGGCGGCGAATTTCCCGTCGAGGCGCTCCCGCAAGCCCTCGACTTTGCGATTCGGCAAGGATACGTGAAGCTTTACTAACCATGGCAAAGTGAACTATGGTCAAGTGGCTTTGCTTCCCGAACCAAATGTCGACTCAGTTCGTAGCTCAAACACGAAGTTTGGTTGACCCATGAGCCTGACCGAATTCAAGATCGATTTGTCCGAGCAGTTCGAGCATCTTCCTAGAGCGCCGATCGTCGAAGCGGTGATTCACTGGAGAGCGCGGGCGGAGAAAAAGCTCGAACCGGAAGAACTGCTTACGCTATTGAAGGCTAAACTGCCTGAATATCCGTCATCCCAGCGACAGCACGAACTTGGTGTCGATGGCGAGATTGGGCCAGTTGGATCGTCAATCCAGCATCGACACGTTTGGCACGGATTCCGCTTTGAATCGGCCGACAAATTGCAGGTGGCGCAATTCACCCGAAATGGCTTTGTCTTCAGCCGGTTAAAACCGTATGAGGATTGGGAACGGTTCCAAGCCGAAGCTCAACGCCTTTGGCAGATTTACTGCGATCTGGCTGAACCTTCAGAGGTTCAACGGCTGGGTGTCCGGTTTATCAATTTGATTACCCCGATTAATCTGGCTCGCTTGAGCACTCTGCTCGCGATACCTCCGGGAAGCCCGAAATCCATGGGTCTGCCCTTGCTGGGTTTCATGCATCAAAGTGCCTTCGAAATCCCCGGTCATCCGCTGAAACTCAATGTCATTCAGACACTTCAGCCGCCCAGCCCACCCGCAGCAGAGAGTTTTGGTCTAATATTTGATTTGGACGTATTCACGACGCATTCGATTGAACTGGGCGATGTTTCAAATCATCTGATGGAAATGCACTGGATCAAAAATAAGGCTTTTTTTACGTTCTTGTCGAAAAAGCTCGTCTCACGTTATAAGGAGCAACCAAAATGACCGCCGTGCAAGATCGCGGGCAAAGTCAGGCTGCCAGGTTCGTTCAAGATCAATTGGTGAAGCACGCACGATACCTGCACAAATCGTCGGCCTTAGGTAATGAGAATCTGATTCGTGCGGAACTGGCCGACGTTTGGGAGGAATGCCGTGAGCCAAACTGGGATGGTTATAACGCCCTGGCCGTGAGTTGGGGTTCAGTCCAAAACGCGCAGCGTTTACTGCTTGCCCTTCCACTTGGGACGAAAATGCCTTCCGTGAGTGCAATCCCCAGCGGTAACATCACACTGGAATGGCATCACTCGCGCCGGCGTTCCATGACGGTCTCGGTCACTTCTGACGGTGACCTGCACTACGCGGCCTTGCTCGGACCGGGGCGAACCTGCGGGACGGAACCTTTTTTTGAGGAAGCCCCTCGAATGATCCTGGATTTGATCGCCCGAGTCTTCGAATGATCGATCCGCATAACACTCCGGCGATTGGCGAAGAGGAACTGACGACGCGGTACATCGTGTCGAGGCAGCACGTCAATAAGCAAACCCGGACCGTGAAGGCTGAGGCCTTCGTTCCTCATCCTTACACGGATCTTTCCGTTACCCGGTTAATTGAGATCACGGATGCCGAAGTCTGGAGCCTCGGCGAGAACGTGGCGCGTGTACGCGTACCGCCCCGAACTCTGCAGGGTCGTGGCGATGTCTTAGCGGCGACCTTTCTGGGACAACAACTTCAAGTTGTCCCCGATCCCGTAGAGGGCAATCCCAATCATGCGATTGTAACGGGTTGGGCGGACGACGAACCCGGCCAACTTATGGTTGCCAAAGAGATTGCCGCGGTTGCCAAGTTCGTTCCGGTACCAATGAGTTAAACCATGAGTGAAAGCGGCAGCGGAGCGTGGAGCCAAGAAGGCGATGATATTTGTAGCACGGCGGACCAGACGGACCACGACTTTCGCTCCCCAAGGGATGGCGTTTATCTCCGTTGCGGACGTTTGCGAGTTCATCGACTACGGTTTTTAGAAACTCCGCACAAAACGACACTTCGCAAACCCCCACGAAGCAAGTAGCGGATGGGGAGGGATTCGATTCGGTTTCCCTAACCGCTTGTGCCGACAATGGCTTACGACGATTACCAAAACAACCCGAAGCAGAATCCGAAGCAGTTTGGCCCGTTTCCGCTCCGATGGACCCTGAACTGGCTGCCGTGGTCGATGCCTGGCCGGCGCTGCCGGCGGCAATCAAGGTGGGCATCTTGGCGATGATCGGCGCGGCGAAGTGAACGCGCTCCCGTAATATCAATAGAACGCTGCATTATCCCCTGGGGGACTTGGGGGCGGCGCGCTGATCGGCTACATGCCTGCGGTCGCAAGTGATAGGTTATGCTGCCTCAATTCCGTGAAAGCAGTTGATGCGCCCGAGTTCCAACCAATGACGATTACAGCAACCTTTGGCGATGGCAGGGAAATTGAGTTTGTCAACAACCGTGGATGGGGCGACTTCGTGCGGTGGTCGGAGAAGCTGTCAGTAGACAAATACGATGCGATTATGCATTTAGCCGAGCACGGTTACGTTGATGACCCGCGTGGGCTGCGAAGACAACTCCTATTGGTTCTCAAATCACGGAAAATTGCCGCCTCGATCCAGACGACGATTCGGAGACTCGCGAAGTTCTTGCGCCAAGCTGCCGATGACGACGACTTGATTATGATTACCGACGGAATGACGAACTAAGACCTTCGGGACGGCGCGGCTGGGTGGCCACCTGGCGCGCCAAGCGGCCTGAGCCGGCGCGGGGAGTTATTTGCCTTTCACCTTGCCCGGCCCATGCCGGCCCGGCAACGAAAGGCAATATCATGGCGGATTTACCCCCGTCGGTTGGTCAAGGGGACCGCGCTGGCAGGATGGTAGTTGTGACCACGGCCGGCGATTTGTGGAAAGCCTATGCCGAAGGAATGCTGCCCTGCTTTCAATCTTCGGGTATCTCACTTCGGTCCGGCGGGAACACTCCCATAATTACTTGCACCGATGACGCGGCCGAAGCAAGGCGAACGGCGCTAGACCGCGCCCAGGCCCTTTTGACTGTCGAAGGTGGCGACAAAACGGCGGCAATGGAGAAGCTGATTGCCCGCGTTCAACTGCAAGCCGGCATGGATAAGGCGCACGCTATCAACTTGCCATTGGCTGAATTCGTGGCGGTGTTAACCGCGCAGAAACCACGTTCATTCGCCTACGGGGGACCATTGGCAAACGTACCCCCCAAGGATTCCCCCGGCGAACCAACACCGGCAACCAATGGCAAGCGCAGTACCGAACGGGGAGAAGGGCGGGCGAAGCTGATTGCGGCCCTAACGATGCACCACAAGTACGCCGACGGTGGTTGCTTGAACTTGGAACCCATCGGGAACAATGAACTGGCCCGTCTGGCGGGTGTTTCGGAATCGACGGCTTCGGCATTCTTCAACAAAGAATTCAACGGCGGTACAAGTGGCGGATACGGAAAGTATCGGGCAGTTTGTTCGGATGCCACGCCGTTAGTGGCGGCCATGAAGCTACTCAATCAAGAGTACTCGCCGTATCATCTATTCGGGGCAAAGCCGGCCAACGAAAGCGAACGCGATGACGACGTATAGCCGGCGCGTTTGTTCCGAGTTGAGAATCTTTGGAGTGTTGCAACGGGACGAAAGGCAGAATGCCTGGAAAGGGGATATCCGTGAGCGAATGCCCAAACTGCAAGATGCACATCGGCTTTCTGATGGAGCATCTTGGCAGGCGCGTGAGCTGTCCTCACTGCCGCCGGCTGGTGGTTGATCCGTACCGCTTTGCCTTTCCCCCGTCAATTGACGATTATCGCCCTCTCGTGCTCGGCGAAATGCCAATTTTTGGAACGTACTGGGCGTGGTGTCCAATCGACGATGGGCGATCCTGCCGAATGCACATTCGATTGCAAAAGATGGGAATTCAGAGAACGAACATCTTTCGCGCTGATGATCCATTTATCGCTCCGCTGTTTATTCGTCAGAAACTTGACTTTAGAAGTTGCCGGTGCAATTTCAGCCCAACCAGCATTCACAAGGCCGCCGAACGTGGCATTCGAGAAGCCATCACGTTTCTGAAAACAGGAGCCATCCCTGCCACTCCGAACTGGATTTCCGCCCCCGAAACATTTCGTCCGTTTGAGCCGGATAATGCGTGTGAACTTGGCGGCTGGGCCTACAAGGGGCGCAAGCAATATTATGACCAGAGCCTTTATGTGGAGCACCCAGGCAATCCCGATACCTGGCAAGACGATGAGGAATAGTACATGACACTAACCGCAACAACGGTAAGGCCTTCGTGATGGCGGGAATGACACGGGCGGAAGTGGGAGGTCTTCGCCGATTTCGTCAATAGTCGGCGCGTTCGATCATTCGGCATCGCTTGCCGAACACCCAATAGATTTTCTTTCCATCGCCATTCGCGGCATTTGCTAGCGAATTGATGCGATTCACCCGCTGTTCGGCAACTTCCCGCCGAACGCTGCGCCAACGGTTATGCGGGCTGTCTGACACCATCGCTTGATGGTCAGCAGCCGGCGAATTGTTGGAGTGAACGACGATGGCAATGCAATCGGTTGAACCCCTTGCCCTGAGGCCCCGCGACGCGGCGAAAGCCCTGGGCATCAGCGCCCGTACTCTCTGGGGGCTGACGGCCCCACGCGGCCCCATCCCCTGCCTGCGCATCGGGCACGGCAAACGGCAAACCGTGTTGTATCCCGTGGCCGACCTGCAAGCCTGGCTGAGCCGGCAAGCCGAGCCGGCGAAAGGGGGCGACAATGACCACGCCCGTTGAACTGCTGCTATCGAAGCTGCCCGACGCCAAGCAAGCCGGCAAGGGATGGTCGGCGCGCTGCCCAGCCCATGAAGATCGGCGAGCCAGTCTATCGATTGGCGAAGGCGAAGACGGCCTGGCGCTGGTTCATTGCTTCGCCGGCTGCAAGGCCGAGGCAATTTGTGCGGCGGTCGGCTTGCAAGTGGTGGACCTGATGCCCACGGCCGACAAGTTGCCCGCCAACGGTGTCAACGTCAACGGTAATCGTCGCACGCCGACGAAAACCGGAGTTCCGTTGACGGGGAATGGCAAACCGGCCGGCAAGACGTTCGCCACGGCCCGCGACGCCGTGGCCGAATTGGAACGCCGGCATGGCCCCCGGTCGGCATTGTGGACCTATCACGATGCCCACGGCGAGCCGGTTGGCGTGGTGGTTCGCTGGAGTCTGCCCGACGACAAGAAGGACATTCGGCCGGCGAGCCGGCATGACGACGGTTGGCGGATTGGCGGGATGCCTGAGCCGCGCCCGCTGTATGGCTTGCCCGGCCTGGCCGGCGCGAAGCGCGTTTACGTTTGCGAAGGCGAGAAAGCGGCGGACGCGGTGCGCTCGTTCGGGTTGACGGCAACAACTTCCGCGCACGGCTGCGAATCGCCTGGCAAGGCCGATTGGAGGCCCCTGGCCGGAAAGGAAATCATCAACCTGCCCGACAACGATGCGCCCGGCAGTAAGTACACCAATGCCGTGGCGGCCCTGCAGGCGAAGCTGTCGCCGGCCCCGGTGGTCAAGGTGGTGGAATTGCCCGACCTTCCTCCCAAGGGCGACGCGGCCGACTTTGTGGCGGCCCACGCGGGAACCAACGCCGATGACCTCCGGCGGATCGTGGAAACTCTGGCCAACGAAGCCGAGCCGTTGAACGCCACGCGGCCGGCGGCCCCCGTGGAACGCCATGAGCCGTTTCCGGTCGATGCGCTGCCGGAACCACTACGCGGATTCGTGGCGGCCGGCGCGAAGGCGATAGGGTGCGACCCGTCCTACCTGGCCCTGCCCTTGCTAACTGTGTTGGCGGCGGCGATTGGAACTTCGCGGCGCGTCCAACTGAAGCGCGGCTGGGCTGCGCCGGCGATACTTTGGGTGGCGATTGTGGGCGAGAGCGGCACGGCCAAGACGCCGGCATTCAAGCTGGCAATGCGGCCGATTCGCGAACGCCAACGGCAAGCGCTGGAGCGCCATGCCGAGTCGATGCGCGACTATGAAGCGGAGTTAGCGCGGCATGATAAGGCGCTTGCCGAATGGAAGCGGGACAAGCAAACCTCCAGTGACCCACCCGCCAAGCCCGAAGAACCGCAAGCCGAGCGCTGCATCATCAGCGATACCACGGTCGAAGCGCTGGCCCCGTTGCTCTTGGCAAACCCGCGCGGGTTGCTCTTGGCGCGCGATGAACTGGCCGGCTGGATGGGATCGTTTGACCGCTATGCCGGCGGCAAGGGGAGCGCGGACGCGGCCCATTGGCTGTCGATGCACAACGGCGAGAGCATCATCGTTGACCGCAAGTCTGGAAACCCGCGAACGATCTATGTGCCACAAGCGGCGGTATGCGTTTGCGGCGGCATCCAGCCGGCAATACTGCATCGCGCTCTGGGCAGCGAACATCGGGAATCCGGCTTGGCGGCACGGTTGCTGTTGACCTGCCCGCCACGCATCGCGAAGCGTTGGACCGAAGCCGATATTGACCCGTCGGCCGAAGCGGAAATCGCCTGGCTAGTGAATCGACTGTACGAACTGCGCCCGACCGAAAGCGCCGAAGGCGAGTTGCGCCCCGTGGTGGTCGGCCTGGCAACCGATGCCAAAGCGGCATGGAAAGCGTACTACAACGCCCACGCCCAAGAGCAAGCCGACCTGGCCGGCGAGTTGTCGGCCGCCTGGAGCAAGCTGGAAGAATACGCGGCCCGATTGGCGCTAGTGGTTCACTTCGCCCGTTGGGCGGCCGACGATCCGACATTGGCGAGTGCCGACGTGGTGGATGCGGGCAGCATGGCGGCCGGTATCCGGCTGGTGAACTGGTTCAAGGGAGAAGCCCGGCGAGTGTACGCGCTGCTGAGCGAATCCGACGACGACCGCGACCAACGCCTGCTAGTCGAGTGGATTGAACGCAAGGGCGGATTGGCGACGGCCCGCGAATCGCAAATGGGTTGCCGGTGGTTGCGGGAAGCCGGCGCGGCGGAAGCGGCCCTGGATGCGTTGGCGAAGGCCGGCTGGGGAAACTGGGAACCAACGCCACGCGGCCGGCGCGGACAACCAACGCGGCATTTTCGCCTGGCAACGCAATCAGCCGTCAACAGTAATAGCGTGTTGCCCGACGAAAACAGCAATACCGTTGACGTTGACGCTGTTGACGCTGCGAGCACCGCCCTAGCGGAAGGCGTCGAAGACGACGAACGCGCGGCCATCATAGAATTCGACGCCGGCGTAAGCCGGCACGAAGCCGAGCGGCTGGCAAGTAAAGACTGCTAGACAAAATGGCTAGTATCGGCGATAATGTACGCATGGCAAAGAAACGAACCAAGTTACTGACCGACCAACTACGGCAAGCAATCGACGATTGCGGGCTGACGCGCTATCGCATCGCGCAAGAAACCGGCATCAACGAAGCAGCCCTGAGCAAGTTCTATCTGGGGCAACGTGGGCTTTCGATGAAAGCCTTGAACGCGCTGGGCGAGTTTTTGCAACTGACAATCACACTGGGCCGAAAGCCCGATACGAAAGGCAAGTGAACTATGGCCAGCATCACCAATCGACCTGATGGGCATCGGTGGATTCAATTCTGCGATGCGGACGGGAAACGCCAAACGGTGCGCCTGGGCAAGCTGGCGAAGAAAGCCACCGAAACCGTTTGCACCCGAATCGAAGAACTCCTGGCCGTCAAAATGACCGGCACAACCCAAGACCGCGACCTGGCCGGCTGGTTGGCGAGCATCGACGCGGCGCTGCAAAACAAGCTGGCAGCCGTCGGCTTATGTGCTGCTCGCGAATCGGAATTGCTGCAATCGTTTATCACCACCTACATTGCGAACCGAACCGACGTGAAGCCGGCAACCAAAGAAGTCTGGCGGCAAGGCGAAAACGGCTTGGTGGAATTCTTGGGAGCGAACAAGCCGTTACGAACCGTCACGCCCGGCGATGCTGACGGGTACAAGCTGGCGTTGATCGGTAAGAAACTCGCCCCGATGACCGTTCGCAAGCGACTGCAATTCGCCACCATGATCTTTCGGGCAGCGGTGCGCCGGCGACTGATTGCCGATAGTCCCTTCGCCGATGTTTCGATCAAGGCATCCATGCCGAACCGCGAACGCTTCATTACTCATGGCGAAACCGCGAAGCTCTTGGAAGCCTGCCCCAATCATCATTGGCGGGCAATCGTCGCCCTGGCCCGCTACGGCGGTTTGCGCTGCCCTTCGGAAGTTCTGTCGCTACGGTGGCAAGATATTGATTGGGCAGCCGGCCGGATCGTGGTGACGTCCCCCAAGACCGAACACCACGCGGGCAAAGAGAACCGAACCATTCCCCTATTCCCTGAACTGCGGACCATCCTGGGCGAAGCCTTCGACCTGGCCGATGATGGCGCAGAGTATGTTGTCGATGCTGCCATGCGGGCGAGCGCTCAAGGGAAGGCCGGTTGGCGAAATTGCAACCTGCGCACCACCTTCGGGAAGATCATCAAACGGGCCGGGCTGACTCTCTGGCCCCGCTTGTTCCACAACCTGCGAAGCTCTCGGCAAACCGAATTGGCGGAAAGCTTCCCGTCGCACGTTGTCTGCGATTGGCTGGGCAACAGCGAAGACATTGCCCGCAAGCATTACTTCCAAACCACCAACGATCATTTTGAGCGGGCAGCAGCAGCCGAAAGCCCGGCGACAAACCCGAAGCAGCCTGCGACCCGCGCTATCGAAGTAAGTTCAAGTTCGGCAACGCCAATCGAGCAAAACCACCCGAAGCAGAATCCGAAGCAGTACACTACCGTGTACAGTAGTCGCGAATCGCATTCAGAAAACGGAATTTGCGAATTTACCGAAGAAAACGCTACCCCGCGATTAGCTGCGACTACCCTAGGCTGATTCCAAGTTGACGTTGACGCGAGATTTTGAGCTTGCGTTGGGG
>JAYTUF010000139.1:0-10532 GCA_043744755.1 Anatilimnocola sp. | reverse complement strand
GAATATCGATGGCCCGCCGCGGCCGCTTGTCGGCCTGCAGGTACATGGCCAGTTGCAGACGATAGTCGGAATTCTTGGGATCGGACCGCAGCAGCAATTGCACATCGCCAATCGCTTCGCCGAACTTGCCCGCCTGCGCGGCGAGGCGGCTCTTCATCAGAATCGCCTGCGGCACATCGGGACGCAGCCGCAGGGCCTTTTCAACATCGGCCTTCGCCAACTCTGGCTTGCCGTCAGCGGCGAGCAGACCACTCCGCATTAATAGGGAGGCAACATCGTTTCCGTCAATCTTGAGAGCCTGATTGAGATCTTCAATGCCGGCCTTCAGGTCGTCCTTGAGCACATTCACACGAGCCCGCAAGTTGTAGCCCAGTGTTTCTTTGGGGGCGAGCTTGATGACCTGGTCACAGAGCTTAAGGGCTTCGTCGTACTTCTTCAGGTTCGTCATCACCTCGGCCAAGGCACCGAGCGCGCGATGATTATCCTTTTGCAATTCGACCGCGGCTCGCAGATCGGCGGTCGCTTTTTCGTTCTCGCCCTTTTCCAGATAGAGTAACGCGCGAGCTTGCAGAGCATCGAAGTTGGTCGGGTCGGCTTTGGCGGCGGCATCGAAGTCGGCGAACTTGGCCTCTTCGTCTTCGGTCATCTTCGCCCGCAGCACGAGCGCCTGTGAAAGTCGTTTGGGTTCATCCTTCGCCTTGAGGATCTTGACGGCTTCGTCGATGGCTTCGGCACCGGCCTTCAAGTCCCCATCGGGCAGTTCGGCCTGCAGGCGAGCGATGAGCAAGTACGTATCGGGCAGCTTGGGATCATGCTTGCGGGCGCGTTCCAGGTCCGTCATCGCCACTTTGCGGATGAAGGCCCACCGCGGGCTGGGAGGCTTTTGCTCGAAAATTGCATCGGTCAATCGCTTGGCATGTTGAAACAGAGAAGCCCCGAGCAGTTGCCTGGCGAATTCAGCAGAATCCTTTTTGAGAGCACTTTCGGCCAGATCGGCGACCTTCTCCAGATCGGCCAGTGACTGGGCCGTGATTTGCAGGTCGATGGCTTTATCGAGATCGGCCTGCCCTTCGTTAGCGGCGAAGGAAACAGCCGGCAAGGCGACGAGCGAAGCAACCAACATCAGAAACGCAAGGAATCGCATGGCGAGAACTCCAATTTTTAACCAACGGCGGTAGGGGACTTCGCAGTAACGTAAGACTGCGTACTCGCAGCATCAAACACTGCGTGCAGCAACCCCCGCAGCCCGCTATTATGGCGCAGCCAGCGTTTCAACGCTATGCGAGTCTGACTGCTAAATCACCGAGACCTTTCTTCCCCCTTCCCAGTCCCCCGCTTGCCGTTTCGCGTGTCGGCAACACGATCAAGACAATCGTACAGATGTCGAACATACAGATGACGAAATTCATCGCCCGCCGTTACGATACCCTGCGTCCGGTCGAAATCTCCATCGAACAGGGCCGCATCGCTAGCATTACTCCCGCCGGTCAAGCGACATCTGGAATGGATGACCAGTCGCTACCCATCGTCGCTCCCGGCTTTGTCGATCTGCAGATCAACGGCTATCAAGGCCGGGAGTTCAACGACCCGCAGCTCACCAGCGAGAAAGTTCGCGAGGTCGCCCTGGCGATGGACACCTGCGGCTGCACCAGTTTTCTCGCGACCTGCACGACCGACAGTTTGGAAGTCCTCGCGAATTCGTTCGCCGTCATCGCTCGGGCCATTGATGAACTGCCGGAAGTGGCTGCCAGGATTAAGGGCATTCACTGCGAAGGGCCATTCATCTCGCCCATCGATGGCCCGCGCGGTGCCCACCCCAAGCAGCATGTGCGGGTCCCTAATGTCGAGGAGTTTCGCAAGCTGCAAGCCGCGGCGCGGGGGCGAATCGAGATTTTGACCATCTCGCCCGAATATGATGAAGCGATACCGGTGATCCGCGCAGCAGCGCGGGCCGGCGTGCTGGTCGCCATTGGTCATACGAGTGCGACCAGTGATCAGATCGCCGCCGCCGTCGATGCCGGCGCCCGCATGTGTACGCACTTGGGCAACGGCAGCCATGCACAGATCAAGCGGCATCCCAATTACATCTGGGATCAATTGGCCGACGACCGCCTCGTCGCCAGCCTGATCGTTGATGGCCATCACCTGCCCCCGTCCGTTGTCAAAGCGATGATCCGCGCCAAAGGCTCCCACCGCTGCGTGCTGGTCAGCGACGTCACCAGCCTGGGCGGCCTGCCCCCCGGCAAATACAACACCGGCCTGGGTGAACTCGAAGTCCTCGATAACGGCAAACTCGTCATTGCCGGTCAGCGCGATATCCTCGCCGGCGCGTCCCTGCTGATGGACACTTGCGTCGCCCAGGTGATGCGCTTCGCCGGTGTGAGCCTCACCACCGCCATCGAAATGGCCAGCACGCAACCGGCCGAACTCATCGGCGCGACCGATCATCGGCTGGATATCGGTTGCCCGGCGAACCTCGTCCTTTTCGATTTGCCGGCCGCGGAAACAACCAAATTAGTCATTCGCCGGACCATGAACTCTGGGAAGTGGTGCGGGGTGTGATTCGTCCTTTAATAACACTCTTCAGCACCCTGCAAAGGATCACGATCCACTTCGCAAACCAGCACCAGCCGCCCGCAGCACGGTTGCAGTCTCGTCACTTTGAATGCATCCTTGGTCTTGCCAGGGACGATGTCATTTTTGGACGTAAGTTCATCCATCCACCTAAAGTGGGGTGTCCATTAATGGGTGGGTCCGCCGGCAAGAAAGTCTCGTATTCGTCGGGTGCGGCGCTGCTTTTGATTCGCCGGGACCAGCCATTGATGGACGTTTTGGGTGGACAGCAGGCTGGATGTTGCGAAGTTAGGGTTTGAACCCACAACACTCGCTCACTGGGCGCTGGGCGGGGCAACGATTAAGGTGGGCGGGAGCGTTTACGTTTCGCCGGCGCTGATTCATCAACGATTCGCCCATGACTCGCTTCACCGAACTGCTGATCCTGCTTCCTTGCCATAGCCTGGAGGATTTTCCGACTTATCACGAGGGTGATGATACGCAGAGCTTGCTCGCGAATTGGTCGGCATTGTGGCATCCGGAGTTGATTGCTTCCGCCGGTCAGGCCCTGGAATGGAAACGGATCGAAGACCCGCCGCAGGAGCTGGCTGGCCGGTTGATTGCCGTGCCGACGGTGTGCGTGCAGCGCTTGCCCACGGGGTATGCCCAGCGAGTGAAAGAATCGGGCGGCTGCCTGATCCGCGGCAAGACCAGCCGGCAGGAGATCGTCGATGCGGCCCTGGCGTTTCTCGGCCCGCGCACGAATCCCGTCAGCGATGATCTGGCCGCGGACTTTCTCGCGCTTGGCTATGGCTACTTGCAGATCGCCCTCCTCACGCGGCAGATGCGGTACTCGAGCAATCTCGACGAAACCTATTTCAAAAGCCAAGCCGTCGCCGCTGCTCAGGCTGCAGTGGAAGGCAATGAAACGCTGGCCCGCGAAAAGCTCGGCGCGTGCTTCAGTCTGCTCGCCGAAGAGCGTGATCATTACTATCCTGTCGATGCCCTGGTGATCGACATCAAGCTGATGGCTTCATCGACGATTGGAAGTCCGCTGCGGGATGATCTAGCGGGCAGCACGCCCAGCAATCTGCT
This sequence comes from Anatilimnocola sp., assembly GCA_043744755.1. Taxonomy (GTDB): domain Bacteria; phylum Planctomycetota; class Planctomycetia; order Pirellulales; family Pirellulaceae; genus Anatilimnocola. The sequence goes on along the minus strand of JAYTUF010000139.1, from coordinate 6,884 downwards.
GATCTCTGGCGATCTCGTCGCCGAAATGGCGGAGAAAGAACCGGCGTCGCTGGAACTAGTCCGCGAGCGAATCGCCGCGGGCACGCTCGGGCTGCTGGGCGGGGAAGCGACCGAACGGCGGTTGCCGCTGCTGTCCCTCGACAACATCGCGGCCGATCTGGCCCGCGGTCTGGAAATTTATGAACAACATCTGGGCAAGCGGCCGGAAGTTTATGGCCGGTGGAAGTTCGGCCTCACGCCGCAGTTGCCCGGCATTCTCAATCGGCTGGGTTTCCGCGGAGCATTGCATACTTCGCTAGAAGATGGCAAGGTGCCGGACGGAACGCAGTTGAAGGTTCGCTGGGAAGGACTCGATGGGCAGGCGATCGACGCCATCGCTCGGCCGCCGCTGGATGCTTCCAAGCCGCAGACGTTTCTTTCGTATGCCACGAAGCTCGGCGAATCGATGGACGGCGATCATGTCGCCACGATCTGCCTGGCGCATTGGCCCGGTCAGGCCAGTTGCTGGCTAGGCGATTTGCAGCGGATTTCGCGCTACTGTTCGGCGCTCGGAAAATTTGTGACCGTGGAGCATTACTTCCGCGAGACCGCGCAGCCGGGACACATCGATCGCTTCGAGGCTGATCGTTACAAGTCTCCCTACTTGAAGCAGGCCGTCATTCGCCGGCAGGACGATCCGATCTCCACGTCCATCCGCTACTGGCAGCAACAAGCGCAGCAGACGGTGACCGCCACGCTGCACTCACTGGCGACGGCGGTGAGTGGTGATGCGATTTCCGGAACGAATGAAACGCTCGCTGTTTCCCAGGCTGAAGCCAATTGCACCAGCGAATCAATCGCCGCAATCCAATTAAACAAATCCGCCGCTGCTACGCGGCTGAGCGAGAAACTCGCGGGTCAAAGTCGCGCGGCGGGCCGAGGCTTGCTCGTCGTCAATCCGCATAGCTTCGTGCGACGAGAAATGATCGAAGTGAACAACTTCATCGCGCTGCCCGCGGTCGAGAAGCCCGTCTATGCCGTGGGTGGAACCGCCGAGGCAGGACAGATCGTGGTCGATGTGCCGCCGTTCGGCTTCGTCTGGATTCCGGCGGAAGGCAAGCCGTCGAAAGATGCGAAGCAGCCGCTCTTGGCCGAAGAGAATGTGCTGCGGAATGAGTTCTTCGAAGCGATCATCAACCCGATCACAGGCACGCTCGGCGCCTTGCACGAATATGGCAAACGCGGCAATCGCTTGTCGCAGCAACTTGCCTTGCGCTTGCCGGGACCGGCCCAGAAACCGGGCGATACCTTTCGCGATCCGGATGAAACGGCCGTTTATTCGGTGATGGCCGCCGATTCCGTCGAAGTGACCGCCGCCACACCGGCGCTTGGTGAGATCACTTGCCTTGGCCGTTTGTTGGACCGGGAAGGGAAGACGCTCGCCGGTTTTGTACAGAAGTATCGAGTCATACGCGGCAGTCGCGTGCTGCAAATTCAAATCGGACTTGATCCGCAGGAACAGCCTCGCGCCGATCCGTGGAATTCGTATTACTGCGCGCGATTTGCCTGGCCCGATCCTTCGGCGGAGCTGTTTCGCTCGCTGCATCAAACCCGCGTCCCCGTCGGAGGCAAGCAGTTTGAGGCACCGCATTATATCGATCTGGTGACGCTCAAAAACAACACGACCATCTTCACCGGCGGCTTGCCCTTTCATCGCCGGCATGATGCCCGGATGCTCGATAGCCTGCTGATCACGCGGCATGAACGGGAGCGGAAATTCACTCTGGGCATCGGCGTCGACGTGAAGTATCCGCTGACCGAAGCCATCGCGCTGCTGACGGGTCCCGCGATTGTGGAGCAAGCTCCCTGTCCGCATTCGGGCACAACCGGCTGGCTGGTGCATGTCGATGCCCGTAACGTGCTGGTAACGTCTTGTCAGCCCTTGATTGAGAATGGCCGAGTCGCCGGTTTACAGCTAAGATTGTTGGAGACAGAAGGTCGCCCAGCCAAAGCAGCTTTGCGAACATTTCGGGCCTTGGCCGGTGGGCAAGTGGTGAACTATCAAGGAACGAGCCTGCGCGAACTGGATGCCGAAGAAGGCAAGGTGAAAGTCGAGCTCTCGCCGCATGAATGGATCTGGGTGACTGCGAGGTTTCAGTCAGCATGATCGTTGCCATCGATGGTCCCGCCGGCGCCGGTAAGAGCAGCGTTTCCAAACGGCTCGCCCATCGCTTGGGCTTTCAATTTCTCGACACCGGGGCCATGTACCGCGCCATCGCCCACGCGGCGCTGCGGCGGCACTTTGGCCCCACCGACCACGAAGCCATTGCGGACATGGCCCAGCGGGTTTCGCTCATCATGCACGACGAGCGGGTGTTGCTCGATGGCTTCGATGTCACCGCGCTGATTCGCACCAGCGAGGTTGCCGCGTCTGTTTATCTGGCGGCCGACAATCGCCGCGTCCGCGAACGGTTGGTGCAATTGCAGCGCGAATTTGCCGATGGGAACGACACAGTGACCGAAGGCCGCGATCAAGGAACCGTCGCGTTTCCTCATGCCGAGTGCAAGATCTTTCTCACCGCGTCGCCCGAAGAACGAGCCACGCGGCGACATGCGGAATTGCAAGCTCGCGGCGAAGACATCACCTGGGAAGAAGTGCTGCGGCAGCTCAACGAGCGAGACCGCCGCGATACGCAGCGGGAGTTCGGCGCATTGAAACGAGCCGACGATGCCGTCGACGTTTGCACGAATGGCCTGTCAACCGACGAGGTCATCGCCCGGCTGGAAGGCATCGTGCTGCAGCGGCAGCGGGAGTTGTCGCTGGTATAACGCCCGCCCATCGCTTATGGCACGAACCTGGATTCAACACATTGGCTACAAAGTCATTCGCGTTGCCGCGAGTCTGGCGGGGACGATCTGCTTTCGCGTGCGCTGGACCGGCGTCGAGCATCTGCCGGCCACCGGCGGGGCGCTCATCTGCGCGAATCATCAAAGCTATTTCGATCCGGTGCTGATCGGCTTAACGTGCCGGAGGCGGATGAACTACCTGGCCCGCGATACTCTCTTTCACAATCCGATACTTGCGCCGCTGATTCGCTTTCTCGATGCGATTCCCATCGATCGTGAAGGGGGCGGCCTGGCCGGCATCAAGGAAACCCTGCGCCGGCTCAAAGCGGGCGAGCAAGTGCTGATCTTTCCCGAAGGAACCCGCAGTCGCGATGGCGAGGTCTCACCGCTGAAGGCCGGCTTCTGCGCGGTCGCCCGCCGCAGCAAGGTGATGTTGGTGCCGGTCGGCGTCGATGGCGCCTATCAAGCCTGGCCCCGAACCGCGCGACTCCCGCGTCCTGGCAGGATGGCCGTTGTCATTGGCGAACCGCTATCGCCGGAGTTCATTGCGTCTCTTACTGACGAGCAAGTCGTCAAGGAGTTAGAGACCCGCATCAAAAGCTGTCACGCGCAAGCGCGGAAGTTGCGGAGCTAAATCGGGGTCGGGAGTCTTTGGCGTTTTACATCTATCCATAATGGAAAAACTTTACACGCCAAAGACTCCCGACCCCTGACCTCTAGATCCCTTCCGCAGCGAGGAACCGTTCCGCGTCGAGCGCTGCCATGCAACCGGTGCCTGCGGACGTGATGGCCTGGCGATAGTAATCGTCGGCAACATCCCCGGCGGCGAACACGCCCGGCACGCTGGTGAATGTGCGGAATAGCTGCGTGTATTTAATGTAGCCCTTTTCGTTCAGTTCCAACTGGCCCTTGAGGAACGTGGTGTTCGGCGTGTGACCGATGGCCAGGAACAGACCGCCCGCGGGGAGTTCCTCTTGGCTGCCGTCCTGGTTGTTCTTCAGCCGGACGCCGGTCAAACCCGCTTTGTCATCGCCCAGCACTTCGTCGAGCTCGCGGAAGAAGTGCAGCTTGATCTTGGGATGCGACGTGGCCCGCGCTTGCATGATCTTGGAAGCCCGGAACACATCCCGCCGCAAAAGCATGTGTACGGTCGAAGCGTACTTCGTCAGAAAGGTCGCTTCTTCAATGGCGGAATCACCGCCGCCGACCACGACCAGCGGTTTGTTGCGAAACCGCGGCAAGGCACCATCGCAGACGGCGCAGGCACTGACCCCGCGATTCTTAAAACGCTCTTCCGAAGGCAGGCCCAGATAATTCGCGCGAGCGCCGGTCGAAATAATCAGCGTGTGCGATTCAATCGTTTGGCCTTCCAGCGTCTTGACCACAAAAGGCCGCTTGCTCAAATCGACCGAGACGACATCATCGGTGACGATCTTGGTTCCGAAGTTGAGGGCCTGTTGCCGCATCAGGTTCATCAATTCCGGGCCAGTCACCGCGTGTGGATGCGGATCGATTCCTTTGGGGAACTCTTCCGCGATCCGATCGGGATTGAGCGCACTGCCGATATACGCATCCAGCTTGCCGGACGGAAAACCCGCGTAATTCTCGACTTCCGTGGTCAGATTCAACTGCCCCAGAGGCAGCGTTCCAGCCACCCGGTTCTCTTCGGTGATCGCTCCTTCAAACACAATCGGATGCAGATTCGCTCGCGACGCATAAATCGCCGCAGACCAACCGGCGGGACCACTACCAATAATCACTACATGCTCGGGCATGAAAACATCCTGAAAAAGTTGGGGGCAGACAATGTCTGATTATAGGAGCAGCCGCCCGGTCGTAAACCGGCGGCTGCGGGTGGTTCAGAAATTGATGATGGCCAGTAGCGACGCTATGATCGCCGGCGAGGAACTTTGCCGGTTGTTGATTTAGAAGATTCCCAAAGCAGCGAGGCTATAGCGAACGACGAGGCCCGCCGCGACCACGCTGACCATGCTCATCAGTTTGATGAGAATGTTCAAGCTGGGACCGCTGGTATCTTTAAATGGATCTCCCACCGTATCGCCAACGACCGCCGCTTTGTGAGCATCGGTCTTCTTGCCACCAAAGTTGCCGGCTTCGATATGCTTCTTGGCGTTATCCCACGAGCCGCCCGAGTTCGACATGAACACCGCCACGCAGAAGCCTGTTGAAAGGCAGCCGATAAGCAGTCCTAGCACGCCGCCCACTCCGAGCACGAGGCCGACGACAACCGGCGTCACCAGCCCGAGCAGCGACGGCAGGATCATTTCCCGCTGGGCCGCCACCGTGCTGATTTGCACGGGGCGAGCGTAGTCGGGCTGCGACGTACCCGCCATGATACCCGGGTTCTCTTTGAATTGGCGGCGGACTTCCTCCACCATCCCTCGTGCCGCGCGACCGACGGCCTTCATCGTCATGGCGCAGAACACGAACACCGCCATCGAGCCCAGCAAGATGCCCACCATCGCCTTGGGGTTCATCAGCGAGGCGTTGTAGTACGTGGCGAAGTCGGGGATTGTCGCGTTCTTGAGTTCAATGAGCGTGATCTGCTCGTCACCCGCGTCAGCCAGCGAAAGTTTGCGCCGCTTCGGCGTTCCCTTGAAGTTGCTTTCCTCAATCGGCATTTTGCCGGCTTTGAACAGCGGCAGGTCCATCCAGGCTTTGGCGCGAGCCTCGTTGGGCATGACCAGATACATCTCGTAATTCCGCGGATTATCGCCATTCTTATGCACGACGAATGTCTGATTGACTTTGTAATATCCGGGATCAGCCGAGGCGGCGATCACCGTGGGGTCTTGTCCCCAGCGCTCAAAGCCGACGCGAACTTCTTCGATATAGGCCGCCAGCAGCGCGAGCGCCGTGAGCGCCGCGGAACCAATGGCAAAACCCTTGCCGGTGGCTGCGGTGGTATTGCCGAGCGCGTCGAGCGCGTCGGTCCGCCTGCGGACTTCAGGATCCAAGTGGGCCATTTCCGCATTGCCACCCGCGTTGTCGGCGATGGGACCATAAGCATCGGTGGCGAGCGTAATGCCCAGGGTGCTCAACATGCCGACCGCGGCGATGCCCACGCCATACAGACCGAGCGCGAATGTATCGACGTTGGCGAAGTCCCAACCGTTGGCGAAACCGAACGAAGCGAGCGTGGCAATGCACACAATCACTACCGGAGCCCAGGTGCTTTGCATGCCCGCCGCGATGCCGCCGATGATGACCGTCGCCGGGCCAGTTTGAGCCTGAGCGGCCACTTCTTTGGTCATGGAGTATTCATCGCTGGTCGCAATCGTGGTGTAGTAACCGATGAGCCAGCCGGCCACGAGCCCGACGACCACGCTGCCGCCCACACCCATGTGATCGGGCAGAATCCAGTAGGTCAGACCGAAGGTGCATACTGCCACTAACAACGTCGCAGCATTGATGCCGCGGAAAAGTGCCGCGAGCAGATTCTTTTGCGTGGCTTCTTCATCGGTGCGGATGACGTACATCCCCGCAATTGAGAGCACAATTCCCACGCCCGCGATCGCCATTGGCAGCAGGAGGGCGGCCAGTTGTTTATGTTCCTGACCGAGAAATGCCGCCACGCCCAGGGCCGCCGTGGCCAGGATCGCACCGCAATAGGACTCGTACAGGTCCGCGCCCATGCCCGCGACATCGCCCACGTTGTCACCCACATTGTCAGCAATCGTGGCTGGATTGCGCGGGTCATCCTCGGGAATGCCGGCTTCCACCTTGCCCACCAGGTCGGCGCCCACGTCAGCAGCCTTGGTGAAAATGCCACCGCCCACGCGGGCAAAGAGAGCCTGACTACTGGCACCCATGCCGAAGCAAAGCATGATGACGGTGATTTCGCCCAGGGACAAAGGCTGGTGACCAATCGCCGCCATGCCCCAGCGTAGGACCGCGTACCAAATGCAGATGTCGAGCAAGCCCAGGCCGACGACGATCAGCCCCATCACCGCCCCAGCCCGAAACGCAACCTGTAGGCCCTGATTGAGCGATTTTTGAGCGGCCGCCGCGGTCCGGCTGCTCGCGTGGGTGGCGGT
>JAYTUF010000138.1:0-2702 GCA_043744755.1 Anatilimnocola sp. | reverse complement strand
CGGTTGCGGAATCCGCTGAAGCAAACACTCCGGCAGCGCCGCCGTTCCTCTCGCTATTCCGCACGCCCAGTTGGTTGGTCAGCTTGGCGGTGCATTTGTTCTTGTTGGTGCTATTGGGTTTGTTCACCATTTCCACTCAGCCCAAATTGCTCGCCACGATCATCAATAGCGGCTTCCAGAGCGAAGCGCCGGCGCTCGAGCAAGTGATGGAGCTCACGCTCGACCCGCTCGAAGATGTGCAGCCGCTCGCCACGTCCTCGCTCACATCGAGCGAGATTGCCGTCTCCGACGTGACGCAAGTCGGTAGCGAAGGGCCGGGCGTGGCCGTGTCGGATGGGGATCTGCAGGTTGATTCCGTGAGCGACGTCGGCGGCCTGTTCAGCGGCGAGGCGCCGGGCATGAATGAGTCCGGCATGGGAAAACTCAAGGGGGCCGAGTTTTTTGGCGTGAAGGCCGCGGGCAAGAAGTTTGTGTTCGTCGTCGATAGCTCCAACAGTATGCGCAACGGCAAATTCGCAGCCGCCAAGGAAGAGCTCGAATATGCGATTCGCCGGCTCAGCCCCGAGCAGTTGTTCTATGTGGTCTTTTTCGATCACGATGCCGAGCGGATGCTCTTCGCGCCCGAGAAGGAGCCGGAAACGAATGTGGTCGCTGCTACCTCCACGAACATCAATAAGTTTGTGAAGTGGATGAGTGGTGTGCAGAATGAACTCAAGACGAACCCCTTCGAAGCCGTCAAATTCGCCCTCTCGCTAAAGCCCGATGCCATCTTCATTCTCTCCGATGGCAAGTTCACCGACCGCGGTCAAACGGTTCGCTTCCTCGAAAACGAAAACGTCATCAACGATCCCGAAACCGGCTATCGCCCCCGCGCCATCATCCACACCATCGCCTTCTGGGACCAGGCCGGCGAAGAAGCGATGCAAGCCATCGCGAAAAAGCACCGCGGGACGTACCGGTTTGTGCCGCAGGCGCGGAAGTGAGGCGGAGCGCAAGTCAGTGGTCAGTAGTCAGGAGTCGGGGGATCAAGAAGTCGGGAAAAAGTGACACCCAATATCGAACCATTATCTCCTGACCCCCTGACCCCCTGACTCCTGACCCTCGGACCCATGACACCCGATTCCCGCGGTTTGGTGTTGTCGCGGTCGTCCTACGGGATGACAAGTTTCTTGTCATTCGCCGGTCGCAGCAGGTGCGGTCGCCGGGGAAGTATTGTTTTCCGGGCGGGAGCATCGAGCCGGGCGAAACCGAAGAGCAGGCCGTTGTTCGGGAGTTCGCGGAAGAGTTGGGCGCGGTGGTCACGCCGCGCCGGCGACTCTGGCGTAGTCTGACGGTGACGAACGTCGAACTGGCCTGGTGGCAAGTGGAATTGGCCGCGAATCAGACGTTGACGCCGAATCCGCTCGAAGTGGAGTCCATTCACTGGCTAACGCAGGCAGCAGCGCTAGCCCTGAAGGACCTGCTCCCCAGCAACCGCGATTTCTATGCTGCCTGGGAGCGAGGCGACTTTACGCTCGAAGAATGAGCATCCATCAAACGCCCAGCGCTTTCCGCTTCTCTTGCAAGAACGGCAAATGGTGCGGCACATGGTTGGCGATGTTGGTGAGGATTTTCTCCAGCGTCATCGGTCCATTCTCGCTGTGGATGCCGCGGCGCTGGAAGGTCTCGGCGGGGAGCGTGCGCAGGATGCGGCTCATGTGCGACCGACAGGCTTCGATGAGCGCCAATTCCTCGGTCAGATCACGCTCGTGATAGGCCAGCTTGCTCGCGAACAGATCGGGGTCGCCGCCGAACAAGGTCGGCTCGTCCTGGGCAATGATTCGCTTCATGCGATCGACATACACGGGTTCGAAATCGGCCAGATGACAAACCAGCTCCAGCGTGCTCCACTTGCCGGCAATCGGCCGCGCGAGCAACTGCTCGCGCGAAAGGCCGGCGACTGCTTGCCGCAACTGAGCCGGTCCGGCGGCGTATTGATCGATCAGGCTGGAGATGGTCATTGTTATTGCTCCCCGGGTTTGAATGTTGAGCGCTCGCTAATCATACCGCGATTTCGCAGGGTTCGCCCGACCCCGGCAACGCTGCGTTATGATATGCACCGCTGTTCCGGATCACTCTCACGGAGACCGACAATGTTCCGCCTGGCCTGGTTCACTGGTTTGTTGGTGGCTCACTTCAGTTTGCCGGCTATGGCGCAGGATCAACCAGCGCGTAAGCTGCTGTTAATCTCGCAAGGGCCGGATGGGCATCCGGTCTCGTCGCATGAGTATGTCGCCGGGCAACAAATCCTGGCCAAGCTGCTCCGGGAAGTGCCGCATTTGAGCGTTACGCAAGTTCGCGCCGATGGAGAATGGAGCGACGGGCCGGCCATTCTCGATAAGGCCGACCACTGCGTGCTGTTCGTTTCCCAGGGCGCTCGCTGGCTCAACGTCGATCCCGCTCGGCGCGATGCTTTTCGGCGACTGGCGGAACGCAAGGGTGGCCTCTCGGTCTTGCACTGGGGCATGGGAACTCGGGAGGCAGTGAATATCGATGCCTTTGTACAACTCTTCGGCGCTTGTCATGGCGGGCCGGATCGCAAGTACAAAGTCCTCAAGACCGCCTGCACTCCCGCTGCGGATCACGCGGCGACGGCCGGGCTGAAAGAGTTCAGCATCAAGGACGAATTCTATTACGCCCTGAAGCGAGATCCCACGAACAAG
>JAYTUF010000137.1:0-10552 GCA_043744755.1 Anatilimnocola sp. | reverse complement strand
CGACTGGTCCGGCCGACGAATCCAGCCAGACGCTGGCGTTCACGGTGACTGCGAATACGAACTCTGCACTGTTCTCGGCCGGTCCGACGATCTCGCCCACGGGCGTGCTGACGTACACGCCGACGGCCAACCTCAGCGGGGTCGCGACGATCACGTTGCGGGTCGCGGACAGCGGCGGCGTGTTGAACGGCGGCGTGGATACGAGCGCCACGCAGACGTTCACGATCACCATCAACGCCGTCAACGACGTGCCCAGCTTCACGGTCGGTCCGAATCAGACAGTGAATGAAGATGCCGGTCCACAGACGGTGAACCCGTGGGCCACGGCGCTGTCTACTGGTCCGGCCGACGAATCCAGTCAGACGCTGGCGTTCACGGTGACTGCGAATACGAATGCCGGCCTGTTCTCGTCGGGTCCGACGATCTCGCCCGCCGGCGTGCTGTCCTATACGCCGGCGGCCAATGCCAATGGTTTGGCCACAATCACAGTGACCCTGTCGGACAATGGCGGCGGGACGAACACGAGCGGATCTCAAACGTTCACGATCACGGTGAACCCGGTGAACGACGCACCGAGCTTCACGGTCGGCCCGAGCCAAACCGTCAGCGAAGATGCGTTCGCCCAAACGGTGTTCCCGTGGGCGACGGCTATCTCGGCTGGTCCGGCCGACGAATCCAGTCAGACGCTGGCGTTTACTGTGTCTGGCAATACCAACCCCGCGCTGTTCGCGGTCGCGCCGACGGTTTCGTCGACTGGTCAATTGTCCTACACTCCGGCCGCCAACGCGAACGGCAGCGCGACGATCACGCTAAACATCGCCGATAGCGGCGGCACGGCGAACGGCGGCGTGAATTCCAGCACTTCGCAAACGTTTACGATCACGGTCGCCGCCGTGAACGATGCTCCGAGCTTCCTCGCCGGCGCGAATCAAACGGTCAACGAAGACGCGGGTTTGCAAACGGTCAATAGTTGGGCCACGGCGATTTCGGCCGGTCCCGCCAATGAATCCGGGCAGACGCTCACGTTCATTGTGTTGAGCAACAGCAATCCGGCGCTGTTTTCGTCACCTCCGGCCATTTCGCCGACGGGTGTATTGACCTACACTCCAGCCGCCAATGCGAGCGGCAGCGCGTCCCTCACAGTGCAACTCGCCGACAACGGCGGCGGCACCAACACCAGCTCCCCGCAAACATTCACCATCACCGTTCTGCCGGTCAACGATGCGCCCAGTTTCACCGTTGGTCCGAATCAGACAGTGCCGGAAGACGCCGGCGGCCAAACGGTGAATAACTGGGCCACCGGCCTGTCGGCGGGGCCCGCCGATGAAGTCGGCCAGGCGCTGTCGTTCCTGCTAACCGCCAACACCAACGCGGCTTTGTTCGCGGTTCAACCCGCCGTCTCGCCGACCGGCGTGTTGACCTACACACCCGCGGCCAACGCGAGCGGCATCGCCACAATCACGCTGAACATTGCGGACAACGGTGGCACGTCTAATGGCGGCGTGAACGTCAGCGCTCCGCAGACGCTCACCATCACGGTCACTCCCGTGAACGATGCTCCGGACGCCACCGATAGCGCCTTCACAACTCCGCTGAATACGCCGATTAGCGGCGTGGTCTCGGTGCTTGATCCCGATGGTCCATCGTTAACCTACGCGGTGCTGATGTCGCCCGGCTTGGGCACGTTGACTGCCTTCAACACCGCGACAGGAGCGTTCACATACACTCCAGGCACCGGCAATTCGGGTCTAGACCTGTTCACCTTCAGCGTGACCGACGGCACGAGCACCGATTCGGCCACCGTGCGAATCGCCATTCAATCCAATATGTCGATTGTCACCTCGTCGGGCGGCAATGTGCAGGTTGTTGGGACGGGCAATGCAGACACCGTCATCATCTCCCGCGGCCCGACCGGCCAGGCTCTCGTCCGCACGCAAACCGGGAGTGCGAGCGCCTCGGGCTTCTATCCGCTGACCGGCACCATCACCGTTAGCACTGGAGATGCGAACGATTACATCGTAATTACCGGCTTGAATAATCCGGTGTCAATCGACGCGGGCGCCGGGGACGATTATGTCTCCTCCGGCTTGGGAGGCGACTTAATTATTGGCGGACCGGGCAACGATCGGATCAACGCCAGCGGCGGCAACAATGTCGTGTGGGGCGACGAACTGGGACAGCAAGACCTGGCAGCGGGGGGCGATGACATTCTCAGCAGCCTGGGGGGCAGTGATGTGATGTACGGCGGCGGCGGACAGGATCAACTCTATCCGGGCGATGGCACCGACTACGCCTATGCCGGCCAAGGGGAAGATCTGGTGTCCGCGGGCGGCGGCAACGACCGTGTCTTCGGCGGGCAAGGGAACGACACGCTCGTGGGCGACGCGGGGGATGACGTTATCTCCGGCGGCAGCGGCAACGATCTCATCCTGGGGACCGACGGCAACGACATTTTGATCGGCGGGGCCGGGGGCAGCGGCGATTACATGGATGGTGGCGCCGGAAACGATCTGCTGATCGGCAGCGATACGACGAACAGCGCCAGTTCGACCGCCGGCGATGCCAACGATGTCGCACTGATGGCCTTGCTCGCCTCGTGGAATGCCACTCACGCCGCGGGCCTCGCCAGCGGCATCGTGGCCGGCGACGACGGCGCTGCGGATACGCTCTCCGGGTACCTTGGCGACGATGACTTCTACGTTAGCCCGTCCGATTACCTGGGCGATTTCAATCTGACCGGCATGGGAACCGATCGCCGCTTCCCGTAATGATCCGTGGGGCAAGTTGGCTTTTATTGGCTTTCGCTTCGCGAAAGCCACGCCCTTTCGCGGAGCGAAAGGCGACAATCTTACCGCCGGCCCTTGCCCTTCGGCTTGCCGGCCTTCGGCGCGCCCGCCTTGGGAAAACCAGGCTTTGACTTCCCGCCGCCTGTGCCGCGCGCAGGCCGACGCTCTTGAAGCAGTTCGTCATGCTTGGGCCGCCGTCTTCCGCCCACTGATTCTCCGCCGGCGCGTTCGATCGTCTGCTCCAAGCGCTTCACCACGCGGAAGTCGAGTTCGCGGCGATCGACATCGACGCGGGCCACTTCCACTTCAATCCGGTCGCCCAACCGGTAACGATTCCCCGCGCGATAGCCCACCAGGCTGTGGCTCGCGGCATCGTAACGGTAATAGTCGTCGCCGAGCGCGTCGGTGCGGACCAGACCTTCGGCGGGCAATTCCAGGCCCTGAGCAAACAGGCCGAACTCTTCGACGCCAGTGATGACGGCCTTCATCCGCAGGCCGATCTTCTTGGCGAGATAGGTCAGCAGCTTCATCTTGGTCAGCTCCCGCTCGGCTTTCGCGGCCCGCTGCTCGCGGTCGCTGCAATGTTCGCCCAGCAGCATCTGCCGGTCGAAATCGGCCGAAGGCTTCTTACCGCGGCAAATGGCGTCGATCATGCGATGAATCGTCAGATCGGGATAGCGGCGGATCGGCGAAGTGAAGTGGCAATAGTGATCGCTGTTGAGCGCGTAGTGCCCTTCTTCGATGGGACTATAAACGGCCTTCTGCATGCTCCGCAGCACGGCGTAGTTCACGGCGTGCTCCTCGGCCTTGCCGGCGACCGCGGCCACGACCCGCTTGATCTCGAAGCGGCTTTGCAGGTCGTCGCATTCAATGCCCAGTTCCTTCACGAAGCCATTGAGCGCTTGCAGCTTCCGCAGGTCGGGCTGTTCATGCACGCGGCGGAGGAAGGGCAGCTCGCGCTCGAACAGCAGCCGGGCGGTCGCTTCGTTCGCGGCCAGCATAAACTCTTCGATGATCTGATGGCTGACCGTATTCACCACCACATGAGCGCCGACCACTTCGCCCCGGCGATCCAAGTCGATCTTCACTTCCGGCAGCGTCAGTTCAATGGAGCCACCTTCGATCCGCCGCCGCCGCAGGACCATTGCCAGCTCGTGCATTCTTCCCAGCAATTCAAACACTGCGGGAGTCAGCTTCTTCCGCCAGGCTTCCGGCTGGGCGAGGTATTGATCCACTTCTTCATAGGCAAACCGCCGGCAGCTTTTGATGACGCTGCGGTGGAACTCGCTGTGCACCGGCACGCCGGCTTCCGTGAACTCAATGAACGCGGTCTGCGTATAGCGGACTTTGTCCGGCTGCAGGCTGGCGAGGTTGTTGCTGATGACTTCGGGCAGCATCGGAATGACGCGGTCCGGCAGATAGACGCTGGTCCCCCGCTCACGGGCTTCGCGATCGAGCGGCGAACGGGGCTGCACGAAGTGCGAAACATCGGCAATGTGGACGCCCAGTTGCCAATGACCGTTGTCGAGCCGCGTGAGCGAAATGGCGTCGTCGAAATCGCGGGCATCGACAGGATCGATGGTAATGATCGTGGTCTCGGTCAGGTCGAGCCGGCCCTCGACCGATTCATCGAATCGCTCGGCCTCTTCGCGGGCGGCGGCGATCACGTCATCGGGAAATGCTTCCGGCAGACCGAACTCGCGGAGGATCGAAAGCGTATCGACACCCGGCTCGCCTCGACGGCCGAGCACTTCGGTAATGACCGCTTCGCCATCGTCGTAGTGCGAAGGGAACTGCACCATTTCGATGACGACTTTGTCGCCCGGCGCGGCCCCTTTGGCCCCCGGATCGCCGACTGGAACAGGCTGGGCGAAGACTTTGCCATCGACGTCAACCTGCGCCGTGCCGGCCACTTCTTTGTAAAGGCCGACGAATTGGTGCGTGCTGCGCTCGAGGACTTTGATGATCTCGCCGCTGATTTTTGGTTGACCCTTTCCATCGAGGTTCCGCCGTTCACGAATGACGCGGACGGTTACGGTGTCGCCGCTGGCGGCATCGGCGGTGTTCTTGAGCGGAATGAAAATATCGCAGGTTCGTTCCGCGCTGCGGGCGGTGCCGAGGGGGCGAACGAAGCCAAAACCCTTCGCTGCCCGGCGGAACTTGCCGGTCACGAGGCCGCGTTCGATGGGCCTTTCGACGTCACGCGATGGTCTTTCTTTCGAAGTCCGGCTTTTCTCACGCGCCGCGGCAACAACAGCCGGCGCAGTAACCACGCTCGGCGGTTGCTTGGCCACGCCGACCGGCGGCCGCACGATGTGGCCGGAGCCATATGAGAGCTTTCCCTGCTTGACCAACCGGCGGATGGCGATTTTCAAGGCCTGATGCTGCTCGTTGGCGAGCTTCATTTGCTTGGCAATCACCCGCGGCTTGACGGGCTGGTATTGCTCGCGGAGCACATGCGCGAGCACGAGCGGCTCCAGCTTGCGAGCCGCGGGCGAGGCTTTTTCGCGGGCGGGTTCAGCGCTAACTTCAGCTACGCCGCCGGTCGCGTCTGCAGCGGGCTCAACATCGTCGAACTCGGTGGCATCGCCCTCATCTTGCGCTTGGGCGGGGAACGAAACATCATCTTCTTCTGGATTCATCATTTCTACAGTCTACAAAACCATCCTGCCTCATGCTTAAAAACAACTCACGCTCCGCGGGCAGGATGCTGACGTGGAGAGGATGAACCCGGACAAATAAAACGTCCTGGGTTTGGTGGCCGGCGATTCGTCGCATGCAGTTTCCACATTGGAAACCGGGCCGGAAACAATCGAGGGAGAACTCGCTCTCGGCTGCAACTGCCAGAATGCGGCGTGCGGCCTGTGATTGAGAGTTGGGACAACAGTCCGGCGGAAAGTTTTCGCGCCTGCAAGCTATCTGATTACCGATCACTGCGTGAAGTATAGCACGGATTAATGCCCCTGGAAAGGAGATTTCCCATCGCAATTTGGTTGCGCAGCAACCGCGGTGGCTGAAATGCGGCCGCGCTGCGTAGGCAAGAACCGTCGATTAACCGGCAAATTCCAGCAAATTCCCGTTTTCGATTTTTGGCACATTCATTGCTCTTTCATTCAAAACAATGACACGGAAAATTTTGGGGAGTTAGCGAAACAGAGTTTTCGCTGCTCCCCGCTAACTGATTCATTTACGGAGACACAGGTCATGTCCAACTCGCAAACATTGCAAGGCAATTGGAACGAAATCAAAGGCAAATTGCGAACGAAATGGGGACAGTTGACCAATGACGACGTCGGCATGTTCAACGGCAATGTTGATCAACTCATCGGCACGATTCAACGGAAGACGGGCGAGGCTCGCCAAAGCATCGAAATGTTCCTCGACTCGCTGACTTCCAAAGGGGCCGGTTCGACGGTTAGCCAAGCTGCGGAAGGAGCTCGCGAATATGCTTCGCAGGCCACAAATCGAATCGCCGAGTATGCTCAGGACGCGGGCGAATACGCGACCGATTTCGCATCGCACGCCAGCGAACGAGTGCAACAAGGAGCTCAGCAAGCGGCTCGCGGCGTGAAACAAGGTTATCAACAGGCCGAGCGCGTAGTGAGGCACAATCCAGCCGAATCCGTAGCAGTCTGCTTCGGAGCCGGAGTCCTGGTTGGTCTCATGGTGGGAATGATGATCAGCAACCGGTAGAACCAGTCCGGAACTGAAAGTCATTCATCGATTGCAGACGCGTTTAGCCGAACAGCCACGCTTCACAATGATCGTAGATTGATCCGATTACTCGATTGTAAAAATTGAGCAACCGACTCAATCTCCCTGATTAGTGAAGCGTGGTTTTCTTATGCGACTGTCATTTGACCTGTAATCGCACGTCACTGCGTGTCTCGGCATCAAACGTGCCAATGCTCAGCCAACTTACATCCAACGATCTGACTTTACGCGACGGAGAATTCGCCATGAAAAGGCTGTTGATCATATCGAGTTTGCTCGGCTGCCTGTCCGCTATGGGCGGATTAGCCTTCCACGCCGCGGCACAGCAAGAGGGTAAAAAACTTCCGCCCGCGGTTGGCCCCGCGGTTGGTCCAGTCGTGCGTCCTGGCACGAAGCCCGATGTTGTTGACGAAGCCCAGGCGCCTGCTCGTAAAGGGGCAATGCGCGTTGAACAACAGAAGTCCGATCACGATCTGACGATTGCGTCCCTGCCGAACCAGCCCGCGCCCTCGTCTCGCGTGCTCCGGCAGCAGCCGAATAAAGGTGAGCTCCGCGGCTTTGATTTCGGCCGCGATGCGCTCGGTTCCGATAAGCCGAAGCAGAAATTAGAAGACACGATAGCCAAGGAGTCCGCCACCCGGCCGGACGTGATGGCGGCCCAGCGTGAGATGCTCGCCGGTCGATTCAATTTGGCTCCCAAGCTCGACCCGGTCGCGAAAATGTCCCGCGGCAAGCCGCTCGTGGTTGGTCCCACCGCCAAGTTGGCGCAGGGCCTGACCTGGGCCTCGTTTGCCAAACTGTCCGCCGTTCAAATCCAGGCCGACAATCTGTTCCCCTATCCACCGCTGCCCCATCCCTTGCACGCCAACGGCGGCATGGTCTTCCCGCAAATGCAGATCGAAATGTTCCCGCGGCTGCAACGGTTTGATGTCGATTTCGATCTGCCGGAAGCCTTTCTGCCGGAATTTCCACCGGCCATCTTTCTGAGCAACCATCCCGAGCTGGGCGATGTTTCGCAAGGCGAGGTCATCAGCTTCAATAACTATTACCGGCTCTTCAAAGACCATCTCACGCCAGTGCAACTCGACGGCCTGCGGGTGCTGGTCACTCCCTTCCCACAGGAAGAATTCAATCCCACCGACGATCGCAAGTCAGTGAACCCCAGCCTGGGCGTTACTTGCTTCGATTGCCATGTGAATGGCCATAGCACGGGCCAGTTCCATCTCAATCCCGATACGCGGCCCCAAGAACGCCGGATGCGGCTCGACACGCCGAGCCTCCGCGGTGTCTTCAATCAACAGATTCACGGTTCGAAGCGGAGTCTGCGCTCGATCGAAGATTTCAGCGAGTTCGAACAGCGGACCGCTTACTTCAACGGCGATCAATCTCATGCCGCAAAGAAGGGAATGAACATTCTTGACCGAGTGCTAGTCAGCCACATGGCCCAACTTCAGAACATGCTTGATTTCCCGCCAGCCCCGAAGCTGGATATTTCGACCGGTCGGCTCAATCCCGCCAAGGCCTCGGAAAGTGAACTACGCGGCGAAATGATTTTCTTCGGCAAGGGAAAGTGCGCGAGTTGCCATACGGCGCCGTTCTACCTCGACCATCAGATGCACGACCTGCACCTGGAACGCTTTCTCTATCAAGAACCGGGCGACGGACCCATGAAGACCTTCACCCTCCGCGGCATCAAAGACAGCCCGCCCTACCTGCACGACGGCCGCTGCTTGACGCTGGAAGACACCGTCGAGTTTTTTAACATCGTGCTGGAGTTGAAGCTTAGCGCTGAAGAGAAGCTCGACCTGGTCGATTTCATGCGAGCACTATGAGGTTAGTATGAAATCAGTGCGGTTCGGTGGCTGGTACCCGTTCGGAACCGCAGGCTAGCGCCTGGCGGCTGATGCGGACAGGTAACCTCCCACCAAAATAGTTTTTATCTCCGGTGGCAAGGCTCCACAAATTGTCGGAAAATCACTTCGCCACTTTCGCGAATGATCTTCCCACACAATATTTGAGGAGCCCCACTCATGCCCAAGGCCGCCGTCAAACGCATCGCCGACGGAGCACACACGGTTAGCCCGCACCTGATCTGTGCCGGGGCTGCGGAGGCCATTGAGTTTTACAAAAAGGCCTTCAACGCCACCGAACTTATGCGCCTGCTCGGCGGCGACGGCAAGCTGATGCATGCCTGCGTTCGCATCGGCGATTCCAACGTCTTGCTGGTTGACGAAAATCCCGCCTGGCAGTGCCGCGGGCCCAAGTTAATCGGCGGCACGCCGGTCACGCTGCATCTTTCAGTCGCCGATGCCGACGTCGTGTTCAACCAGGCAGTGGCCGCCGGCGCAACGCCCGTCATGCCGCTGGCCGACATGTTTTGGGGTGACCGCTACGGCATCGTCGTCGATCCTTTCGGCCACCACTGGTCCATCGCCCATCACCAGTACGACCTGACGCCAGAAGAAATCCAGCAAGCGATGGCGAACGCGTGCGGGAAGAGCTAACGAGCTCCGCAAAAAGGAGCCGCGCACGAAGTAAGCGCTGAAAGAAGTAAGCGCCGCACGAGATGCAAACCGCTCACTTCGTGCGCGGCTCTCTACGTTACATCCACTCTTTAATCGGCTTGCCTTCTAGCAGCCGGATCGGGCGGCCGTCGGGGGCGTTGACCATCAGGTCGGTGGGGATGCCGACTTTGCTGTAGATGGTTGTCGCGACGTCTTCGCTGAAGTATTCGTCCCGCGTGACGTGACCCCCTTCGTCGTCGGTGGATCCGAGGACGCTGCCGCCGGGGACGCCCCCGCCGGCCATCATCCCGAAGCCGGAAGTCGCCCAGTGATCGCGGCCGCTGGCGGAGTTGATCTTCGGCGTGCGGCCGAAATCGGTCAGCCATACAACCAGCGTGTTATCGAGCATTCCCCGCTCTTCGAGATCGATGACCAAAGCGGGCAGGCCTTGATCGACGGGCGGGATGCGGGTGTTCTTCAGGGTCTTGAAGTTGTTGGCGTGCGTGTCCCAGCCGCCGTCGGTCACGGTGACGAACCGCACGCCCGCTTCGATCAACCGCCGCGCCAGAAGCAAACCTTGGCCGAACTTGTTCCGGCCATAACTGTCGCGGAGCTTGTCGGTTTCTTTGCCGATCTCGAAAGCACCTTTGGTCTCGGGCGCGGTGATCATGTTTAGCGCGGTCTTGTAATGTTCATCGAGCGCCGCATAGGCGGCCGGTTGCAGATCGGCCTGGCGCTGGATTTGATCGACGGCCGTCAGCATCTTGCGGCGGCGATCAATGCGCTCAGAAGTGATGCCGCTGGGCGGCGTGATGTCGCGGACGCTGAACTTCTCCTGGCTCGGGTCGGCGGCGATCTCGAACGCGCCATGTTCCAAACCCAGGATGCCCGGCTGACCACCACCGAACCGGCGATCGACTTCCGTGCCCACTTGAATGAACGGCGGCAAGGCAGACTTGAAGCCCTTGTGATAACTGACCACCGAGCCCATCGTGGGATAACGCACAGCCAGACTGCGGGGCCGGCCCGACATCACATATTGGTCGGCTGTGCCGTGACTGCCGTTCTTCGGGTTCCAGCCGCGCAAGAGCGCGAACCGCTTCATCTCCTTGGCGAACGTCGGCACGATTTCGGTGAACTTCACGCCCGGAATGGCAGTGTCGATCACGCTATACTCGCCGCGGACATCGACCGTCGCCTCGGGCTTGGGATCGAACGTATCGTGATGGCTCGTCCCGCCGCGGGTCCAAACCAGAATCACATTGCACTGTCTTGTTGAGGAATGGCCGGTTGAGGATTGGCCGGTCGAGGACTGCCCCGCTGCTTTCGCCGCGGCCTGTCCCGCCAAGAGTCCGGGCAGCGTAAGTCCCAGTCCACCCAGCACACCCACCTGCAGAAAACTGCGCCGCGAAACACCTTCGCAATCGCGCATCCGGCCAGTACACAGATTGAGCATGGGGCACCAGTGGAGGGAGGTCTACACGGAAGGAATTTGGAAAGGCGGGGCTGATGCTGGGAGGCGTATAGTGGATCGAGCGGTACGCCGCG
>JAYTUF010000136.1:0-10561 GCA_043744755.1 Anatilimnocola sp. | reverse complement strand
GATCGACGCTGCCGCAACCCTGCAATTCGCTGCCAGCTTTGCGGGGGAAGCGATTCCGCCGGAAGAGTTGCAAGCGCAGACCACAAAGGTCAAAGGCTTCTTAGCGACCTTGCGTGAGTATGGCGCGCAGGATTTGTTTGTCATCCTGAGCCTGGCCGATATCCCGGAGAACCTGCCGCCCGTCACGTTCACGCTAAAAGCGGGCGCGAATGAAGAGTTGATCATCGAGCATTTGAAACAACTGCGTGGGATACCGTGGGACAAGAGCGAGCGGCTCAAGGGCACACTCGTCTTTGGTTCGCCGGCCACCCTTACGCGGTTGCGAGAGCTAAAGCCCGTGGCGCGCCCTGATCTGGCAGCGGCCCTCGCCAATGCGGGCGCTGCGCCAGTGCAAGTTGCCGCGGCGATCCCGGCCGATGTGCAGCGCGTCGTGCGTGAGTTGCTCGGCAAGTTGCCGCCGGAGATCGGTGGCGGGCAGGGGCAAGATTTGCTCGATGCGCTGCAATGGTCGAGCCTGGCAATCGAGCTGCCGCCGAAGATTTCGCTGAAGTGGACGATTCAATCGAAGAACGAAGCCGCCGCCGTCAGCTTGCGGCTGCGGGTTCTGGCCGCCATCAACTTGGCGGGGCAGCAGGCGAAGCTAACCGAGACCATGCCCGATTTTGCGGAGCTCGCCATCCGCCTCACGCCGGCCGTTAAAGGGAACCGACTGGAGCTAAACATCGCCGGTGACAACGTCGAGGCTGTGCTCAAGCAGCTCAAGGCCGGCCCGCTGAAACTTGTCAGCGCTGCCAGTGCCCAAGCGCAGTCGCAGAACAACCTGAAGCAGATCGCGCTAGCGATGCACAACTATCACGATCTCAACGGCAAGTTTCCCGACGCGGCCAGTCGCAGCAAAAATGGCAAGCCGCTGCTCTCCTGGCGGGTACATGTGCTGCCTTATCTTGAACAGGACCAGCTCTACAAACAATTCCGTCTCGATGAACGGTGGGATAGCGAGCACAATCTTAAACTTGTCGCGCAGATGCCCAAGACTTATTTGGATCCAGCGAATCCGCAACTCGCCAAAGAGGGCAAGACGGTGTACGTGGTCCCCGTCGGTGAACGGTCGGTGTTCGAGGGCCAGGAGGGCGTGGCTTTCCGAAAGATTCTGGATGGCACCAGTAATACGCTGCTGACCGTGGAGCTCTCCGCCGACAAAGCCGTTGTCTGGACCAGGCCCGATGATTGGAACTTCGTCGCCAAAGAACCGGGCGCTGGTCTGCTCGATGGCAAACGCAAACAGTTTATCTGCGCCTTTTGCGACGGCAGCGTCCGCACTCTCCCCGCCGACATCGACCTCGCCGACCTCCGCCGGCTGGTGCAGATGGATGATGACGAAGCGTTGAGCAAACAGTATTGATCTATGCTTGTCGATCCTGCCGCGCTCGCATCAGGTCGAGCGCGCCTAGGAAGCGTGACGAGCCTGACTTTCCGCAAAGGCGCAGTTTAGCGGCTAGCACCGCCTGCCAGCATTTGGCTCTCTTTCCGAGCCTGGGCAACCCGATAGCGACCTTGATGCCAGCGTGTGTTGCTAGTGATCGAGGCTAAACCTTCGTTCCTGGAACCACGTCCCTCCGCCCGCTGCCAACCGCTCCAGGCCAGCGCGAGCGTGGGGACTCACACGCCTTCGGCAGCGCAATTGGATGCTGCAATCTCACTGGTTCAAGGAGGACCATGCCATGCGACGTGCGTGGAATTTTCGTCGTTTTTGGCTGCCGCTCGCTGGCGTCGTTTGTTGCGCGGGGCTGAGCGTGGGAGCCGAACTCCTCTCGCCCCCCAAGCCGCCGCCGGATGTTGAGCGGTTGAATTCGGGAGCGTTGGCCAGGCCTGCTCCGCGACCCGTGATCATTGAGCCGATCGGGGACGAGCCGATTGTGCTAGAGCCGGCCCAGTTAGAATATGCCGACCTGCAGCCTGTTGCAGTGCAGCCGCCCGATCCCCAGCCGATTATCGAGCCGCCGCTGGCGGTTTATCCGGAAGCGCTGCCGCCACCCGTTTATGGCGGCACTTGCGGGAATTCCGGGCAAAGCGACATGCTCTATAGCACCACCCCAGGCTGCGATGCGGGTTGCGGTTCTAGTTGCGGTTGCCTGTGCCTGCCAACTTGGACCATCCGCGCCGAAGCCATCATTTGGGACCGCACCGGCGGCATGAACGTGCCTCTCGTGAATGCTCCCGTCTTGCTCGGCTCGGGCGATCTCGATTTCGGTTGGCGGGCCGGACCCCGGTTAACGGCGATTCGCCACGGTGTCTTTCAATCCTGCTGGGATGTTGAGGTCAGCTACTTCGGCATCAACGGCTGGACCGGCACGCAAACGATCGCGGATGCGGATAATTTCCTGACGACGCCCGCCATTGCCATCGGCGGCGCGACGCCTTTGACAGCGACATATACCGCTTCGCTGCACAACTTCGAGATCAACGCCCGGCGGATGTATAGCGATTGGGCAACCTGGTTCATCGGCTTTCGCACGTTGCAGATTGGCGAAACGCTGGCCACGAATATCGGCAATGGTATCGCCACACATTCCGTCTCTACCGGCAACCAATTGTATGGCGCACAACTGGGCCTCGATGTGCGACTGCTCGAGCGGGACTGGTGGTATGTGAATGCCGTCGGCAAGGCCGGCATCTATAGCAATTCCGCCGATCAGGTGACGCGAACCGCCGGCGTCGGCGGCGCTCGCCCCTTTACGACATTTGCGGGCACGGACACTTCGTTTGTCGGCGAACTGGGTTTCAATGCCGGCTACCGAATGACGGATCGTCTGACCCTCCTGGCCGGTTACAACCTGCTGTGGGTTTCGGGCGTGGCCCTCGCCCCCAACCAGTTGGCCGCCACCAACATCACCACCGGCGTCGGGGCGCTCGATACCAATGGCAACCTGTTCTATCACGGCGTGAATATGGGCGCTCAATACGCGTGGTGATCAGAGGATGCGGCGGCGACGACGCAATTATTTCCCCGTTCTCGTTCCCGGCGGTTTTCATGATCGCCGGGGACGATTCATTTTGTCTTTTTCAGGTCTTCCAATCTGACTAGCAGCGGCTTGTGCAAAATGAGCATGTCGCTCAAGACCTTATTTCTCGGCGCAAGTGCCGTCATCAAAAATAAGGGTTTGATCATATCATGCGACAGTTGCGCCAGTTCCTTGCGCTGGGCGATGTCTTCGGCAGGGAGTAAGGAATAGTGCAGCGTGCATAGATCGAAATATTTTCGGCGGTTTTCCAGTGAGGGGGAACTTGCCATGAAATTCCAAAGGACGCGCTTTTCCAGCACGGACAAGCCCGGCAGGCAGCGTTTACCTTGAATGTCATCCAGACTGGAATCATTGATGCTGGTGAGCAACATCTTAAAATGCGGACTCAAGCATTCACGGTGGAGCTGATAGCATTCACGAATTGCCGCAGTCGCCACCGCGGCTTTGCTCAGCTTCAAATCCTGGGCGGCCTTTACCTGTAGCGGCGTGGGATTAGGCGGCATCACTGGAGATTTGTAGAAATCATCGCAGGCTTCCCTGGCGACGGTGTCCTTGATGTAAGCGAATGCCAGGTTTTGATGAAGCGAGCCTTTTTCCATTTCCAATGCCAACTGGTGGGCTTGGGTTCGCAGCGCCGGAGTTCGGTTGCTCGTGGCAGTGTCCGAATACAGTTTGCAGGCCTCCAATCTCCAAGCATCGCTCGATCGCCACTGTTCATGCCAAACGCCTTGAGAGGGTAGAAAGGCGAGAAACTTGGATGGCTCTTGAAAATAGATCCGCTTCAGGTGATTGGCAATTCCGGCAGCCGTCGCCGGCTCGCAGCGCAGGCAATTTACTAAACTGTCCTCATATATCTCAGCTGCGAATTTGCGGGCGCTGTCTCGCGACTCGTTCGTCCCTTGCGGGTCGGGCTGGCTGAGCATGTTCAGCAAGAACAGGCGATAGGTAGCGCGCTTGGGCGAATTCGCATCGAGCGCCCGCATGGCGAGACGCAAGGTAAACTCATACTCGGCGAGTGCCTGTCCCGGATTGGGCGACTCACAGACGGCCAGTGCCAGCTTCGCGTCGGCGGCGTGAAACATCACTTCCGCGTCCTCCGGACTGAACCGAGTTTTATCTTGGCGTTCCCCCAGCGCTTTCTGGAAGGCATCCCCCGCCTCGCGCAGGAGGGAGGCGCGGTCCTCCTTTGTCAGACCATTGAACAAGTCCTGGGCGTGACGCAGCAGGCAGCGTCCCTTGTTCGCATAAATGCGACTGAGTGGACGATCGGCGGCGCGGGCGGCTTCGGCTCCGTGGTCGAACGTCTTCACTGCCAAGCGATAATTCTCAGGCAATCCCAGGGTGAAAGCCATTTGCTCTTGCGCATTGCCCAGGGCGAGATATGCATTCTCGCGCTGCGGACGCGTGCTGATCGCCAGCGAATCCTTGGCTAGACTGGCCGCCCGCCACACATGATACGACTTCGTTCCCTCAGTAGGCCGCTCATCCTGATCCGCCAATTGAGCATAGTCGGCGAGCCCCACTTTGGTCCAATAGCTCATATTCAAATGCAGATCGGTCAGTCCCTCGCAAGCCAAACTATAAAGTTGATAAGGATCGTCTTTGCCCGTAACGGCAATGACCCGTTCGTAGGCAGCGCGCGATCGCGCGGCAAACGCATCCCGCCTGGTATTGTTTGGTTCTTCAAAGGCCTGCTGCCGCCGGACATAAGCCTCCACCCGGAGCAACTCCAGATCCTCGCCAATGTCCCGCGGATCAATGTCATCCACCAGGGCAATTAATTCTTTCAGCCGCTCCGGTGTTTCGTAGGCCGCCGTCGGCAAATCAGCGAGAGTGCGGCCAAATCCACTGAGGTAGTCCAAGTTCGGCTTACCAGTTTTCCCACGCGCCAGCGCGTCGTATTGTCGAGCGCGGCGGAAAGCCTGATGGGCGAGCTCAACCGCTCGCGCGGCTTCGGGACGATTATCTGCCGTTGGCGACTTCACCAGAGAGACAATCGATTGCGTCCGCTGCAACAAGCGACCCTTGGCGCCCCACAACATCGCCAGACTGGCGGCATCAACTTGTTCCAATGGCGTTTCGCTCGCCACTGCCGGATGACTTAGAACGGGCAGCACGAGATTGCCAAACACCGCGGCGTCCTGCGGCTGCTTCCCGTCTGCAAACGAGTAATACGGCGGCGATTTAGCCTGCTTCACGGTCAGCAAATTGGCAAACCCTGTGATGGCTTCGTTCAAGAGCTTGGGATCGGAGCCGGCACTGCGCAGGGCCGCCAATTTGACAACGTAATACAACAATCCGCGCTGCTCCTGAGTGCTTAACAGCCGACTAGCGCTTTCATCTTCCAGGGCGACTTTGGCCAAGCCATAGATGCGTGACCAATCGGTCTCAGCCGTAGCCGGCTGGTTGGCAGAACAGGCCTCATTCGCAAGTAGAATCGCGCGGGCTGCATCCACGGCCTTGCTCTGCAAGGAGTTGCTAGTTGCCAGATTCAACAGACTGGTGAAACGCTTGTTGCTCGCCAATTTGAATTCATCAAAGCTCAGCAGATTGCGATCAGTCTTGCCCATCGCGTGCAAGGCAACAACACCGATTGGTTCAGCCAGAACCTGAACACGATCGGGGGTAAACCAGGCGGGCCGCGGCTGCAACTCCAACAACTCGGAGAGCCGCGTACTCTCCGGCCCGAGATCGATCTGAGCCGCATTGGCCGGCAGTTGCAACGCCGCTAAGTAAGTCTCGAATAGCCGGCGCTGAGTGACCAACTCGCCAGACAGCGGTTTGTCGAGGGCTGAATTGATGCGCTGGGTCCACTCCGCCCGCAAAACCGCGTCAGCCTGCCAGCCCGCTAACCGCATTTCAAGATCCACGCTCAGCAAGATACCAAATGGATCATCTCGATTGAGCTCGAGGGACAGGCTGCGCTGCGCCTGCTGAACATCCAAGGTCGTCGGCAGCGGCTGGTTCAACAATCGCTGCAAGCCTGCCACGCGAATGCTCCGATCAAACGTTTCGTACTCATCGGTGGCTTGCAATGCCAGAGCAGGTTCGCGCGTGGAATTGCGGTGCAACCACGCTTCGATCGCGGCCAGCCACGCGGCCTCACTTTGCGTTTTGGCTTGCAGCTCGCCCCACCAATGGGCCGGCTGCTTCGATTTCAGCACGAGCTTTTCAAAGAGTTTCAAAACGGCGGCTGGTTGCTGATCAGCATCGGCGAAGGCGGCTGCCAGTTCGTCATCGGGACTGATGACGACCGGCGGAGCGACCGGATCAGCAACAACCGGCGGCGAGATTGACTTGATTGCCGTCGTTTCCTGTTCCGGTGAATTCGCTGCTGCGGTGCCTGACTCAGGTGCCACGGGAACACGGACGACGACGATCGGATCTTCGCCAGGCTGTGGCTCGCGTGACAGGATCGCCAGCAACTGTCGCGCGCTGCCAGGTAATGCAACGCCGGCCACGATCAGTGTCAGCGCCAGCAACAGCGTTGCCGCCAGCGCTGCATAAGTCAGCGAGTAGCCACTCGACGTGGCGTGCTCGGCGGCCCTTAGTTTCTGGATGAACTCCGTGCAAGTTGCAAAGCGATCACCCGGATTCTTACCCAGCGCTCGACTGAGAACCAGCCGCACGCTGCGTTTGTGAATGAACGATAGATTGTGCCGCCCGGAGTTCTTTTCGCTGTAGATGGCCGTTTGCGTAGTGCCGAAAAAGGGCCAGCGGCCGGTGACCAGTTCCACATAAGTGATCGCCAACGAATATTGATCGCTGGCCGGCACCGGCCGATTGTTGATCGCTTCGGGCGCAGCATAGGCGGGCGTGCAACCTTCCGTTGTCGCTGCCGAATCGCGAAACTCACTGGCCAAGCCATAGTCGCAGACCTTGGCGTCATCGGCTACCAGCATGATGTTCTGCGGCTTCACATCACGATGGACGATGTCGTGCCGATGCAAATAGTCGAGACCACGGGCCGCTTGCTCGAAGTACGGCAGCATCTGCGCCGCGGACAGCGGGACCAGCGGTTCGTCCTGCGGATCGAGCGGCGTGGGGAGTTGATCGGTGCGGGTGTGCTTGCCGGCGGCGGTCGATCCCGCCCGCGATACCGCCCGCGTCAGACGGCCCGGCAGCTTGGAGAGTTCCTCACGCGTCGCTTGTTGCTGCAAGTCGTGCAACGTCTGCTGCCCGACTTCCATCACCACCACCAGCCACCGCGCCCGGCCATGCACTCCGGTCGTCGTATCGCCTGTTTGCGTTCCGGGCCGCTGCGTCTCACGCGCGGCTAAGCGCTCGACGGATGTTTGATTCGCAGCTGGTGTTGGGGCGGCCGGAATCAGCGTCCCTTGCGAAGCAACCGGCGGCTGCGCCAGTTCAGCCCTGATAGCAGGCGGCGCTGTTTCAGCGGGGGTCGTGTGACCGGTGGGCGTCAGGCTGGTGCCGTCATGATCGAGCAGGCCGTAGTCGATCAGCTTGAGCAGGTTCGTATTGTTGATCTTGCGGTCTTTGATCAATTGCAGCGCTTTGAATTCCTTCTGACCGCCGTTCCCTTCCAGGTTGACAAACTTCAAGGCCCATTCAAAGCCCTTTTCATTGGCTGCGAGCCAGACCACGCCAAAGCTCCCCTCGCCCAACTTACGAACCAGGCGATAGCCGAATACGAGTTCGCCTCGGGCGAATTTCAGTTGCGGTCTGGAAAGAAAACGTTCGGTCACGGCGTCACCAATCGCGAGCAGTTAGATACAGGCACTCACTTTGGGGGAGAGGTTTAAGATAATCCAATGCATCGCGCGAGGCAACGTCGCTCACTTCGCCCCCATCGTACTCATCTCGCTCCGCCGAGATGACCGCGAGCGCCAGCGAGCGGCCGATGATAACCGTTCTCGCATCACTTTCGTCCGCGTCCTAGCGTCCCGAAGTCCAATGCGGACAACACGTTATCGAAACCTTATCAGCACGTCCTAACGACTTAGTAAAACACTCTGATAATAACTCCACCGGGTGGTGCGTCGTCCGCCGCTGCCCGTGTTGGAGTCCCGGCTTCAGCCGGCCTTCTTGCGAGCGAAGTCCGGCTTCAGCCGGAACTCCAGCGACTCAGCAGAAAGGCCATCAGCGACCCGGTGATAACCCCTCGGCGACCGCCCCCGATAACCGTCCCCGATAACCGTCCCCGCAGCGCGGCGCCGGTCCCAATTGCTAACCCAAATTGCCAAAGATCGCTGCACATATTGTACGCACTTCGTGCCTAGTTGTCAATCATTTGTTAAGCAGTATAAGGAGCGTCGGGACTGACGCAGTTCCTCAATCGGCCGGCAAGCGACCGCCCTCCTTACCTTAGCCAATCCGCTTAGAAACTGTCCGGCTTTGGAACTCTTGAACCCGAAGGGTTCGCAGCCAGTAGCCCCGGGTTGAGGCGTTAGCCGATACCCGGGGAAAACCGGGAGAGTCAGGCATCGATCCCGAAGGGATCGCAGCGCCCCGTTGCTGCGACCAGCGCATAAGCACTCGGAAACGTCTCCATGCCTCACTTCGCAGCCGGATTCTTGCCGCCTTGCGTGATGAACTCCTCCCGGCTGAGCGTGCCGTTCTTGTCAGTGTCGAACGCGACGAACCTCTTCGGCGCTTCGTCGGGATCGGGTTGGCCGGCGAGAAACTCGGCGCGGGTCAGTTTGCCGTCTTTGTCGGTGTCCTTGCGAGCGAACAACTCACTTCGATCCGTGGCTGGCTTGGCCGCCCCCTTGTTTGGTTCGGCGGCTGCCTTGATTTGCGGCTTGGCTTCGGGATGCTTCGCTAAAATCGCACGCAGCTCGGCAATCACGGCGGGCTGCTGGGCGGCAATGTTCTCGGTTTCGAGCGGGTCTTTTTCATAATCGTAAAGCTCCAGTTCCGCCGATTCGGGAGCGGCGGCAATGGTTTTCCATTCGACCAGTCGATAACGGCTAGTCCGCACGGCTCGCCCCAAGCGATTGCCGCGCGGATAGACGTGGACGATGGCGTCCTTCGTCGGTTGCGCTGCGTCGCGGATCGTGGCGGCGAAACTTCGGCCATCCAGGCCCGTCGGAATCGGCAGGCCGGCCAGTTCACACAGCGTGGGATAGATGTCCACACTCTCGGCCAGCGATGAAGTGGCCACGCCCGCCTTGCCTTGACTGTGTTTGCCTTCACTGGGCGCGACGACGATCAGCGGAATTCGGGCGGCCTGCTCGTAGTTGGTGTGCTTGCACCACATGCCATGGTCCCCCAGATGCCAGCCATGATCGCCCCACAGGACGATGATGGTGTTCTTCGCAAGCCCCGCTTCATCGAGCGCGGCCAGCACGCGGCCCAGTTGAGCATCCATGTAACTGGTCGCCGCGTGATAGCCATGAATGAGCGTACGCTGTAAATCCGCGGGCAGTGCTCCCTTCGCGGGAATGTCCTTGTAATTGCGCAGCTCGCCGCCGAACTGCGGCGCGTAGTCCGGAGCTTTGGCGGGCGGGTCAACCCGCTCGGCCAGCTTGAATTGTTCGCGTTCGTACAGGTCCCAATATTTCTGCGGCGCGCAGAACGGCAGATGCGGCTTCAAGAAACCGACGGCGATGAAGAAGGGCTGAGCGGGCCGTCCTTTCGCCGCTTGAATTCGCAGGATGGCTTCGTCCGCGATCTTGCCGTCGCCATAGGTTGAATCACTGACATCAGCCGACTCATAGGCAGCGCCGCGGGGCAAGTTGGCGGCGTTCTTGTTTTCAAATAGTGCGCCCTCGCGCGTCGGCGTGGCGTTGTTTTCTTTCAAGGCATAGGCAATGCTTTTGGCTTGAAAATGGGGCACGCTCCACGAGGCTGCATCCTCATTGTTGCCATGGCCGACGTGAAAGATCTTGCCCATCGCTTCCGTGCGATAGCCGTGTTGCTTGAAGTATTGCGGCAGCGTGACCGCAGCGGGAACCGCGCGGCGAAAGTGCGTCGCCAAATCATAAATTCCCAATGTTTGCGATCGCAGTCCGACGAGCAGCGCATTGCGCGACGGTGAGCAAACCGCCTGATTGCAATACGCCCGCTCGAACCGCACGCCGCGGGAGGCGAGCGTATCGATGCTGGGCGACTTCACAAGCTTGTCGCCATAGCAGCCGAGCAGCGGCTTCAAGTCGTCAACGCAGATCAGCAGCACGTTGGGCTTCGGAGGCTCGGCTGCAAAGCTGAGAGAGCAGCTACCGAGCAAGGTGGCGACAGTGAGGTAAGCAATGTACTTCATAAAAGTCTCACGTCTGAGAGGTCAAATCTCGTAACAATTCATCGCAATGATGAAATTGAAATACTTAGCCACCGACTTCAGAGACTGTCCGGCTTTTGCATTATCTTGAACCCGAAGGGTTCGCAGGGAAAACCCGGCAGATCAGGCACCGATCCCGAAGGGATCGCAGCGCCATGAAGCTGCGATCCCTTCGGGATCGAGGGATGGAATCTGCTTCGGGAACCCCAGGTATCGCTACGCTCAACCTGGGGGCTAATGGCTGTGATCCCTCCGGGATCGATTCGTATGCAAACACAAAGCCGCACAGTCTCTGAAG
>JAYTUF010000135.1:0-10570 GCA_043744755.1 Anatilimnocola sp. | reverse complement strand
CGGCAGCCACGCGCCCCAGATGAAGAACTCCAGCACCATCATCACAAACAACTTGATGCCGACTCCGCTGGGACCAGCTTGCCCCACTCCATTGGGTCCCGCGTGAGTTGGTGACTTATAGGGATTCTCTAAGTGACTCATGAAGGAAGCTCCCGACGAACAGGGCGATTAGCGAATGGAGTGCAGCTGGCGTGAAGACTTGCAGAGTCAGAATCGTACCGTCCGCTTCCTGCCTGCGAAAGTCTCCCGCTGCCAAACGCACAGAAACGCAGTATATTCAGGCCATAGTGATGGAAATTGGCATTCACGCGTCAAATCCTGCCCAGCGAGCCAAACATGCAAAAGTACTCGCATTCCGGCGTCATTCCCATCGGCGGCGCTCTGCTGTGTCTGGTGGGGAGCGCTCTTGTCACGGCGATCACGGCCGTGATTTATGCGCTCATCATCCGCTACATTCCCTTCGTCTATCTCAATTTCCTGGCCACGCTGGGCTTCGGCTTTGTGATGGGCGTGGCGGTGATGATCTTCGCGCAGCTGGGCAAGATTCGGAGCAAAACGTTTGTACACTTTGCCTGGCTGATCACGCTGTTGTTCGGGATGTACGTCTACTGGGGCGCGTCCGTGTGGACCCGTGATGGCTTGCAAGTGGGGCTGTCCGCTTTTGATCCACAGGTGATTTGGGACTTTGGCGAGCGACTGTTTGAGAAGGGTACATGGGGCATCTTCGGCAACGCGGCGGTCACCGGCTGGTTCCTGGTCGCCTTCTGGGTGGCCGAGGTCGGCGTGCTGGGTTGGACTTCATACAGCACCGCGCTCAGCGAAGTCGATCAGCCCTTCTGCGAAACTTGCAACGAATGGACCGAGATCGAGAAGGGAGTGGCCCTGTTCCAAGCGACCGGCAGCGAACCGGAGTGGGACAATCTGAAGCTGGGCGATTACAGCGCACTCAACAGAATTCCCTTGCTCACTTCAAGTCTCTCCGAATACGTGCGGCTCGACGTGGCCGCGTGTCCCAAGTGCATCAACAGCAACTTCCTGATCGTGCAACAGGTCCACTCGAAGGTGGATAGCGACGGGGATGAATCAACCACCGAGACCAGGCTCCTCTCCAACATCATCCTTTCCGGCGAACAACTGGCGTTCGTGCGGGAACTGGTCGATCGGGCAGCAGAGGCAGCGGCGGAGAAGGAGGCCGCGGCGGAACCAGGCTCGCCGGGTGAGATGCGGGAGTAAGATCCGGGAGTCAGGAAGTCGGGAGTCAGGGGTCGGGAATCAGGAGTCAGTAGACTTTGGCTTATGAAGACCGAACCTGGCATTCTCTTCCTCGCGGCCGTAGGCCATTCCCTGCTGATTCTGGTGGCGGCGATCGTGCCGGTGCTAATCATTGCCGGAATGGCGGTTTTCGCCCTCTACTTGTATCGGGGCTTCGAAGCGCTGGCGAGGCGGTCGCTCGCTCGCAGATACGCGGATCTGCAGATTCATAATCCGCCTCTGCCGGGAGAGGTCGAGTTTACCTACCACACTTATCACGGACTGGTCGCCTGGTTCACGGAGACGACCCACCGGGTCTCGCTACCACCCGATCAGGCCCGCGTGCTCCTTCGACGGCTGCTTTGGTTCAATTTCACCTGGGGGCTCACGTCGTACGGAGCGATCTTCATACCGCTGTTAGCGTTGGGAAACTACTTCGCGCAGCTGCATGCTATTTCCAAGCAGGAGACGGCAATCGCCTTAGCGCCGTTGTTGCTCGTGTCGGCGAACAAAGATGACTTGCGAAATCCCTATGCTCCGCCGCTGGTCTATGAGCAACCAGCCCCTCCATCCAACGCCGCGGCGTCAATATTTCATCTGGCGCTGGGCACCGTATGTGCGTTACTGTGCTTGATGTTTGTCGTCTCCACCGTAGTGGGCGTCGTTCGCTTGGATTTCGAAGCGACATTGGGATGCGGCTTTGCAACGGCGCTATTGGGCTGGACAGCGTGGTCCTACCTGGAAAAACGGTAAGACCAAATGATGAGCGCGGCTGCCGCACAGCCCCTCACCCCGACCCTCTCCCCGGAGTACCGAGGAGAGGGAGGAAGCATGGCAAGTCGGAGACTTGCCCCACGAGCGGGTTACGCGCTCTTGGCTTTCACTTCCACCGGGAACATCTTGCGGCGGCCCATGACAATGTCTTCGTCGATGATGAACTTGCTCCCCTTGGCTTGCTCGGGAAGTTCAAACATCACTTCGAGCATGGTCTGCTCGACGATGCTCCGCAGGCCGCGGGCGCCGGTTCCCTTCGAGACCGCTTTGTGGGCGATCGCGTTGAGGGCGGAGTCGGAGAACTCCAGGTGGCACTCTTCCATTTGGAAGAGGGTTTGATACTGGCGGAGCAACGCGTTCTTGGGTTCCGTCAGCACCTTCACCAGGCCGGCGTGATCGAGCGGAGCCAGCGAGGCGATCACCGGCAGGCGGCCGATGAGTTCGGGGATCATGCCGAATTCGAGAATGTCTTCAGTCTGCACGAGAGGCAGGATTTCCGTGATGTCCATCTCGTTCTTTTCGCTGAGCGTTTGGCCAAAGCCCAGCCGCCGCTTGCCGAGCCGTTTGCGGACGATGTCTTCGATGCCGACAAACGTGCCGCCGCAAATGAACAGGATGTTGGTCGTGTCCATCTGAATGTACTGCTGCTCGGGATGCTTGCGGCCCCCCTGCGGCGGAACATTGGCGACGGTCCCTTCGAGCATTTTCAGCAGGGCTTGTTGCACCCCTTCGCCCGAGACGTCGCGGGTGATCGAGACGTTCTGGCTCGTCTTGCCGATCTTGTCGATCTCGTCGATATACAACACGCCGCGCTGGGCTTGCTCGAGGTCGAAGTCCGCGGCGTGAAGCAGTTTCAACAGCAGGTTCTCAACGTCTTCGCCCACATAACCGGCTTCGGTCAACGTGGTGGCATCGCCAATCGCGAACGGCACGTTCAGCACACGGGCCAAGGTGCGGGCGAGCAAGGTCTTGCCGCTGCCGGTCGGCCCGAGCAGCAGAATGTTCGATTTCTCGACTTCGACTTCGCTTCCTTCGAAGCCGAGTTGCAACCGCTTGTAGTGGTTGTGGACGGCGACGGAGAGAATCTTCTTGGGGAAGGTCTGGCCGACCACATATTGATCGAGCGAAGCGACTAGTTCCCGCGGCGTGGGAATGCGATTGAAGAGGGGCTTGGTCGCGCCGCGGCGACGTTGTTCCTGATCCAGAATTGATTGACAAAGTTCGATGCATTCGCCGCAGATATAAACGTCGCCAGGCCCTTCCACGAGGGGACCGACGTCGCGATAGCTCTTACGACAAAATGAACAGAAGGCGTTTTTCTTGGTGGTGCTGGCACTACGCCGCCCCCCCGTCAGATCCTTACCGGTCGCCATCAACAACACTCCTTTCAGCGGAATCGAGTTGGCAGCGAACGCTGACAACGACATCACAGGTGCAGGCTCGATCGCCGCCAGCGATGTTACTTATGGTAACGCGCAGGCGGCGGGAAGGGTCATCCTTGTCCGCTTGAAGTTCGAGCGTCTCTCAACTCTTCGTCAACAACTCTTGCAGATGCAACCGGCCTCCCAGGCCGGAACAGCGTCGCGGGCCAACACTTCCAGTCTCGGAACAATCCTCACGGGCTGCATGTTTGTTTCGAGCGTCTCATCTGCGTTAGATGGCCTGCCCGGTGCAACCGATAGATTGTTCTAAGCCTTGTCGTGATCGTCCTTTACTCGCTCTTGGAGCTTTGCTCCTAGCACCGCTTTTATAGTTCGGTATTCGGCGTCGCTGATGTCACCCTCCTGACGCAAATCTTGCAAGTTCGATAGCAACTGCCCGGCAGAATCTTCGGTCCGCTGCGGTTTACCGCGCAACTTTCCCAACACAACCACCGCAATCGCTACCAGACCGATCAGCGCTGCCGACCAAACGAGCAGTTTTTCAAGCGTCTCCGGCGAGATTTGCTTCATGTCGCTTGCCGCACTAAGCCCTACGTCCGCTACTCAGCGTCTATTATGCACATCCGGCTGAACCAGTCCAGTTTTGCGTAGGAAGAGGGTGAATTGACGGCAGATTGCAACACGATTTCGCCGCGTCGCTGGCGACGCGCTCGGCAGAAGTGACAAGATTGACGGCGGGCCGTCGTTGGCCAGAAGGGCGAAGAATCTTGCCTCGCTAGAAATCATACGCAGCCAGGCGGGACGCGGTTCGGCCAAAAAGGTAGACTTGGAGCTTTCCCTCCCACCCTCGTACCCGCGCACCCTCCCACTCTCGCCGAATTCCCCATCAATGCTAGCCGACCGCCCCTGCGGGAGATTAAATTAGGAACAGCGCGTTCGTCGCCCCTCTTCGGCATCGGCCGGATTTTGTCACGCGGCTGATTGGAGTTTGAATCATGTCGATTGTCGCTTGCCCCCGTTGTCGCGACGAAGTTACGTTGCCAGCCAAGGTTTCACCGCAGGCCCGCGTTCGCTGCCCGCTCTGCCGCGACGAATACATTTTGTCCGAAGCGCTGGCCAAGATGCCGCCGACTCTGATTGTGCTGGATCCCGGTCCAGGGATGGAAGAGCCGGACTATCGGCAGCCCGAATATAAAGTGGCCGGCGCTGGCGGCATGGCTGGCGTGTTCGATAGCTCGCCGGCACTGGGCGAATCGCCCGTGATGACGGCCCCGCGACCGAGCGTGACCGGCACTCGTCCCAAAAAGAAAGCGGGCGGCGGCGCGATCAGCCAGGTGCTGCAAGTGGTGCTGGGCGGCGTCGGCGCGTTTGCGCTCTTCAATCCGATTGCCTGGTGGGGACTCAAACAGGATCCATTCTCGATGGGTCCCATTGTCGCCAAATACATCCCAGCCGCGGTGCCGAAGGCCTATAGCGGCAAGGTCAGTTCGGGCGGGAACAATACCGAGAATAAAAACGGCAACGATGTGGCCAAGTTTCCCAACAATGCCCCGGCGCCGGCGGTAGTCAGGAACAAGAACGGAAGCAGCTTCGATCCTGGCGAAAAGTTCAGTGAACTTCCGCTCGATCCGGGAACCACGCCGCCCGTCGTGCCCGAGCCGGAAATCAAAATCGACGACCCGCTCAAGCCGCTGCCGGAGAAGCCGATCGACTTCACGCCGCCGAAGCCCAAGCCGGTTGATCCCAATGCCAAGACGCCGGTCAGCGCGCAGGAAATTACGACCGCCTACGCCTTCGCAGTGCAGAAGCGTGAGGACTTTGAAGCCTCGGCGACGGAAGAAGCCACGGTGCGCCGTCAAAAGGGAAAAGACCTCTACGAAGCGGCGGCTCAACTGGGCAAGCTCTGCGCCGAAGCGGACATGGCCGAGGAGGAGAATCAGGACAAGATCTCACTCATCAAGGATGAACTGGCGACCAAGGTTTTTAAGTACGCGACCATGCTCGCCCTCTTCGCCGACCAGCGCTTGGTGGAAGGTGCGACGGAGGAAGCGATTGCGGTCAGCGGCGTGATCAAGGACCTCAAGCCACTCGGCGGCCTGCATGAAATGACGATTGAGGTCGCGCGACCCGACAAAACCCTGTTCACGGTGCCGATCGTGACGACCAAAAGCCTGGAAGACAACGGCGCAAAGATCGGCGACACCGCGATCGTGCTCGGCAAGATCATTCGCAATCCGAAAAAGGACTTGCCCAAGTACAAAGGCGAGGCGCCGCAAGTGATTCAAGCGGGACATACCACGCTGGTGCCAGTCGCGGAATGATTGCTCGGCGGTAAAACTTCAGCCGAGTCTTCCGGCCAGTGTGGAGCTGCAATCCGCGTCCACACTGGCAGTCAGTCGCGGTGACGACGACTGGCCAAATCCGCTTTTTTGGCGCGACTTGCTTGCCAGTGGCACGCTTCGGAAACGCGCGCTGCGACTCCCCGCCTCAAACAGATCAACGCACTTTGTCACAGGAGGTTGTCTTTTTTGGGGTACTGGATACCTGGGAGGGCGACGCTCCTGCGGAGCCGGAATCGCGAAATGACATGTTTTCCGCCCCACGGCTCGGCAGGAGCCTCGCCCTCCCAATTCCGAGTTGTGCGTTACCGGAACAATTGCGTGGCCCTGCCGCCTCAATCCCCCGCCTCAATCACCCGTCGCCTAACCCCGTATAATGAAGTTGCCCACAACTTCAACGAGCGTGAACCCAGCGAGCCACGTAATGAGCCATGTTTCGGCCCCAGCCATCCGTCCCGCGAATCTGCAAGAGCTGCGCGAAAGCGGTTGGCAATCGAAGTCGGTGAAGCGGGAACTGCACGATAATTTTCTTGCCGCCCTGGCCCGCGGGGATGAACTGTTTCCCGGCATCGTGGGTTACGACGACACCGTCATTCCCGAAATCAGCATCGCCCTGCTCGCCAGTCACGACATGCTGTTCATTGGCGAAAAGGGGCAAGGCAAGAGCCGGCTGATGCGATCCCTGGTGCGGTTTCTCGATGAAGAGATCCCGTACCTGGCGATTCCCGGCGTGCCGCTGCATGAAGATCCGTTTCATCCGGTGACAACCGTTGCGAAAAGATATCTGGCCGAGCATTCTCCCTCAGAAACGCCCATTGCCTGGTGGAAGCGGGAAGATCGATACGCGGAACGGCTCTCGCCCGGCACCAAGTTCGCCGACATCATTGGCGAGATCGATCCTTCGAAGCTCGCGACCGGCGTCAGCATGTCCACCGAGGAGGCGCTGCACTTCGGCCTGATTCCGCGGCTGCACCGGGGCATTTTTGCGATGAACGAACTGCCGGAGTTGGACGAACTCGTGCAGGTCGGCCTGTTCAACATTCTCGAAGAGCGGGACGTGCAAATCCGCGGCTTTCCCGTGCGGTTCGAGATCGACGTGCTGATTCTCTTCTCGGCGAACCCGGCCACGTACAACCGCAGCGGCAAGGTGATTCCGCAGCTCAAGGACCGCATCGGCAGCGTGATTCACACGCACTATCCCCGCGAGCGCGAACTGGGGATCCGAATTCTGGAGCAAGAAACCAAGGTCGAGCTGGGGGGCGACTATCCCGTGATCGTCCCCTACTTCATGAAGGAACTGATCGAGCAGATCACGGTGCAGGCCCGCAAGAGCAAGTACATCGACCAGCAATCGGGCGTGAGCGCGCGGTTCAGCATTGCCAACTACGGCACTATGATCGCCTCCGCCCGGCAGCGGTCCGTGCTCCTCGGCGAGAAGCCCGCCGTGCCGCGGATCAGCGACCTGGGGCACTTGTATTCGTCATCGCTGGGCAAGCTGGAACTGGA
This sequence comes from Anatilimnocola sp., assembly GCA_043744755.1. Taxonomy (GTDB): domain Bacteria; phylum Planctomycetota; class Planctomycetia; order Pirellulales; family Pirellulaceae; genus Anatilimnocola. The sequence goes on along the minus strand of JAYTUF010000135.1, from coordinate 3,318 downwards.
CATGATGGGCAGCCATCAAATGTCCGAACGCCAGGTGCTCGACGCGGTGATTGCCGAAGCGATTCGGACCGTCTTCAGCCAGTATGTCGAAGAGCACGGCCTACACGAGATCGCCGAAATTTTCGGCAAGGGAGTGAAAATTGAAGTCGGCGACATGCTCCCCTCCGCCCACTACGCCGAACGCCTCAAACGCGTGCCGCCGATCTGGAGCAAGGCCTTTGAAGTGAATGCCGCCAGCGACGTCGCGGTACGTGCGTCATGCGTGGAGTTCGTCCTCGCCGGCCTTTATGCGCTGGACAAGATCAGCCGGTCACAGCAGCACGGGCAGATACGGTATGAGATTGAGTAGTGCTACTGGCAAGGAAGTTGAGCCATCGACTCCACTATCAGGAATACCTCAGCCGAGACGACGGCCAGTGCGGAGCCGCAGCGCACATCAGCACTGGCAGTCGTCGCGGCGGCGTGCAGATGCCGAACGAGCGATTCTGCGCGACTCCTTGCCAGTGGCACACGGCCCGCGCGTCGCGAGCGACGCGGCGAAATAGCTACTTGCTCACCGCGTCCAAGACCTTCGCCGCACCTGCCTTCGTGCCCTTCGGCATCTCGATGCGGTGCTTATACAGCGGCATGTGGCGGTAGTAGGATTCGAGCATGTAAATCGACAGGCAAGTAACGTACAACCGGCCGCCATGCGGTCCCCAGCGATCGCCGGAAGGAGACCAGCTTCCCTTCTCGTCACCGGTTTTTACCTGCGCGCTCGGCACGGCCTGCATCATGACGGCGTTCCACTGCTTCCAGTGATGGCCGCCCATGTGATGCGCTGCCTGCGTCGCGTAGTACCAGTAATAGACGTTGGCGTCGCTGTAGTTGATGGTATTGGCGCACACATAATCCAGGCCGGCGATGAGCCGCGGGTCGTCCTGCTTCCAGCCTAGATATTGGCGGCAGAGCAAGCCTTCGGCGGTCATGGTGAGCGTTTGTTCCATGCCCGGCTTGTACATGTAGTGACTGCCTCCGTTGGCTTGCACCGAATCCAGAAACTTGTTGGTCAAATCGACATTCGGGCTGGGAACTTCCAGCCCCGCCATCATGCCGCTTTGCAGGGCCATGATGTACCAACCCGTGACCGAGGTATCGGCATCGTTCTTCGGCTCGTATCGCCAGCCACCTTCGGGAGCCTGCGCGAAAATCGCGAAATCAAGAGCCTTCTGGGCCATCGGCCGATAGGCCTCGTCCTTGGACATCCCATACAGCTCGCAAGCGGCAATGGTGGCCTGGGCATGAGCATACAGGCGATGATGCGGAGCGGCATCGCATTCAAAAAAGCCGTCCGCGTTTTGCATCGCCTTGAGGGCTTTCCAGCCCTTCTCGACCACCGTCTTATGCTCGCCCGTCTTGTGCGTGTTTCCGTTCCCCTGAAACGCCAGTAGGGCCATCGCCGTCGCGGAGACTTTGTTGTCGTTAAAGATGGGAGATTCGTTAGAAAACGGACCCTTGAGGCTCCAACTGCCATCCTTTTGCTGATTCTTCTTGAGCCAGAGCAAACCGAGCTTCACTGATTCTTCGGTCGTCGCATTGCCACCATAGGCGGCCAGCAACGATTTCTTCGAGCCCTCTTCCCGGCCTTGCAAAGCCAGACCGATCGACGGAGCGACGATATCGCTGACTGAAACGTTGCCGTCGGCGGTCTTCGGTATCAAGATGGGAGGGGCGGCCAGTGGATCGTCGGCGGGTTTGTCATCAAACGAAAGGGCAGGGCTCACGACTTCCATGTTCTCAAACTCGGGCGATTGCAATTGATCGTCAATGATCTGCTCACCCAGCTTTTCAGCGTAGACGACTTCCGACTCGATGAAGATCTGGTTCTTGCCAGGCAGCGAAGCAATGCCGATCAGGGCCAGGATGATGAGCATGACCATATGCACCACCATGCTAATCATCCACGGCGGGGCACCCTTGATGACCTTCTCGCTCGGATCCTTGGGCGTGGCATCTTCGGCCGCTTCTTTATCAACCTTCGGAATGTCATCTTTGGGCTTGACCGGCGCGAGCACCGGCCGGGCAGCGCCAGATCGATTAGCGGGTTGGGCCGGCGCGGGCATTGGCCGGCCGGGCGCGGGAGCGGCGACCGACACGGGCCGAGGAGCGACGGGTTTGACCGTCACCGGTGTTGGTGCGGGCTGATAAGGGACCGCGCGGGCGGAAAGAGGCAAGTTGGATACAGGTGCTGAAACGGGAATCGGCTGCGGCGCGGGAGCATAGGCAACAGGAAATGGTGTCGGTGCAGGAGCCGGCGCGTAGGGATTCGGCGGATATTGCGGCTGACCATACGCGACCGGCGCTGGCGCCGGCGGATAAAACCCAGCCTGAGCCGGCGGATAACCGGGGGCCGGCATCGGCTGCGCGTACCCCGGCTGTGGATAGCTCGGCTGCGGTTGATAACCGGGCTGTTGAAAACTGGGTTGGGGCTGAGCGGGCATCCCGTAAGGCTGACCATAGCCGGGCTGCGGTTGCGGATAGGCGGGTTGACCGTAGGCTGCCGGAGGGTATCCCAGTTGGGGAACCTGGCCGGGATGCATCGGTGCGACGGGAAATTGCCCTGGCTGCTGAGGGTAGGCACCCGGTGGCATGGGATACGCGGGTCCGCCCTGCGGATTTGGCGGCGTGCCCTGCCGAAACGGATCAAACTTTGCCATACAACCCGTCCCTTATGCGCACGGACAGCCTACCCGGTGCAAATCGCTACCTGGCAATTTCGCGGGCGGAGAGACAACTTATTCCCCGCCACGTTTTTGCAGGAGCGCAAGTGCCGCTGATACAACTGTTAAGTCTAGCCGTCGTCGCGGCAAGCGCCAAGCAAGAAGTGGACGGCGGATAATGCTTTGTTGGTGGACCGGTAGCTGCCGTTTGACCTGCAGACTTTTCCCCATCCATCAGCCCGTGCTGATTGACTTTGCCCCCTTAACCCGTACAATACGGCCAATTGGCTTCCTTTCCCAGGCCCCGACGGATCGCAGGTCTGCCAGCCCAACTACCTGCCGAAGCGGCGAACGAATTCGCGGTTTCAGCCGTAACTCACCTTACCTCTCACCGTACTTGTGTCTCGTTCCCATGGTGGACTGGGCAACGTGCCTATCTGCCGACGTTGTTTTCGTTCAGGAGTCTGTGCCCATGACCCGTCGTTTGTTTTCTCTGTTTGCGTTGGCTGCTTTGACCCTGTGCGCCACCCCGGTGTTCGCCGCTGAACTCGCCCCCGGCGAGAAGGCCCCGGATTTCAAGGGTCTCAAGGGTGTTGATGGCAAGGAACATAGCCTGGCC
>JAYTUF010000134.1:0-2708 GCA_043744755.1 Anatilimnocola sp. | reverse complement strand
CGCCGACTTTCCAGTTCAGCTTCGACGTAGCGACCATCTGGAATTGATTATCCGGACCAATGTTCACCGATGTCGTACGGACGAATTGCCGCAGCATCGGCTCGCCTTGCGCGGCGATCCAGATTCCCACTTGCTGTTGTCCCCACTGCATCTGAAAATGATGGCAGCGGACTTTGTCGAGCTGTTCAATGCCGACGTATTTCACGCCGGAGACCTGGGCGTGGACAAATTCCACCAACTGCGGCTGCATCAAAATATCGATGCCCGAACCGGATAAGCTCTGGGCCAGCATCGTGTTGCGGGCCAGTTCGCCCCCATCGCCAATGGGATGCTGCGAGTAGAGCAACTGCGAATCATAGAGCGTCGTCATGTTCTGCCCATCGTTCACGCAAATCAGGTTGGGCGACTTGGCAAACCCCGATTGCACTTCGATGCGGAACAAGTTCGGCCGCTGATGGACCATTGTGTAAAGGTTCTTCCCTTCCGCGCCGCGGGAGGACTTCCAATCGCTGGTCACGTCCAATTTGTAACTGGGCGCTGTGCGCAGGAAGCGGACGGCTTCCGCCAGCACCTCATCAAACTTGTGCAGATCGGCTGAAGCCTGCCCGAAACTAGCCGGTAGCGCTGCGATTGGCGCGGGTGCCAGCGCGGCCGACGGTTGATTCACTTGAGCCCCTGCGCTGGAGCAAATCAGCAGGGCGAACGAAGCCAGCAGTACGAGACGCATCTTTCGGACTCCTTCCCACAGTTCGCCAATAGTTCTGGGTACTACTGGAGAAACTTAAGTCAAACAAAACGGATAATTCTCAAGAAACGACGGCAAACTGTCTGAACAACAAATGTCGCTAAACGGAAAAACTATTGATTCACTTCACGCTCCAAGTCGTTGATCGCCCCGGCGATCCGCTCCGAATATCGTCGCACTTCCGCGGCCCGCAATTGACCGTCGCGGTCTCGCAAAGCCAGAGCGCGGTCTTCCAGTCGGAGCGTGTTGGCGTCGATGTTCTGCACAATCCGCTGCATCAAAGCGACAGTGCGGCGTTGATCGTCATAGGTTCGCAACCGATCCCGTTGCAAGCCCGCCAACGTTTGCGAGTAGCCGTCGAGCTGGGCCATTGCCTGCGAAACGGCCCGCGTTTCATTGTAGGAGGCCAGACCTTGCAACGTCGTTTGCACCGCCGCTGAATCTTGATTCAACGCCCGCAGCAATTGCTCGACTCGCGAGCCATACACGGGGCGAGCCACATCGACGTAAGTCTTATCCTGCTGCAGCAGCAGATCGATCTGATCGATGCTCCGGCCGACAGGCGAGAGCTTGGTGTAGTTGATCAGCCGATAGCCTTCGACAATCGTGCTCCAGCGGGCATAGGCCGTATCGAAGTCCAGCTTCATCAGTCGCACCTGCTCGGTGGAGTTGAATTGCGTGTCTCCCTGCACGACACTTTGCCGCAACTCAGCCAGGCGGCCCTTGAGCGTTTTCACATCCCGCTGCAACCGCGGCACTTCGGGAATGCCGAACACAAAGGGTGCCAGCCCGGCGAGGAAGGCATCGCTCTGAGCCATGGCGCCATCGATGGCCAATAGCAGGTCTTGATTAGGACGATACACAGGACCGGGATTGAGCGGGCCACTGCCGCCCGGAAAACCGGTTCCGGGAAGCGTGCCGCCCGGAATAGTTCCGCCCACCGAGCCCGTGCTGCGAGCGAGCGTATCGCCCAACTGAGCCAGACCGCTTTCGACGCTCTGCCAGTACAACCGCGTGAAGACCGGTGGCTGACCTTGCAGCAGTTGCGGACGAATCCGCGCACCCTGGTCCTGCAACTGCTGGAACTCCCACTGCAAGCGTTGACCCGACGAACCACGCTGCACGGAGAGGCGAAACGTATCGAGTTGGCCCGCGAAGGAATCCAAGTCCCGCAGTGTCGTGTTGTACGTATAGTCCTGGCCACCCCGCGATTGGAACAGTTGAATGATCGACTGCGTGCCGCGAGAAATCGAATCCACCTGAGCCAGAATCCGTTGCGTTTCGACCGCACCGGTGCCGCCCGTGTTTCCAGGGATTGGCTGAGGATAGCCGCCATAGATGGGATCGTTCGGCAAGCGGAGCGAAGCGCGGGCATCGCTCAGCATCGTCGCGATGCGACGTGAGATCGAGGCAGTCGATGGCGCCGTGCCCGGCGGATTGCTGAGCGTGGTTTGCACCGCGTCGAACGAGCGTTCCACCGCTCGCAATTCCTGGTCAAGCGATTCCGGGCGGAAGCTGCGCTGCGCCACGGACCGGCGGAAGGATTCAGCCGAATCAAGCAGGGCCTGCGTCCGTAGCGAGACTTGCTGCCCTTGGAGCGTGCCGGTCAATTCAAACGCGGCCGTGTCACCCAGCAAACGCACGCCCGAGACCAATCGAGTCGAGAGTTCGACAATCGTCCCCGCCGCCACGTTGGGTTGGCTGGCAGTATTGGTCATCAGAATTTCGCGAACCAGCGCGAAGCGATCGCCGCGAAGTTGCGTCAGTCGATCAGTCCAGCGACGCATATCGGTGGTCGTCGGCGCCTGCCAGGTGACGGCTTGGAGCGTCTCCAAGACAAAGGTCTGCGGGTCGCGACCCTTGGTATTGAAGAACTCATCCGAGCCGAGGATCGTCGCTTGCACATCGACGGGCGACATGCCGCCACGGAGCAGCTCCACCCAGGCGGACAGTTCCGGGCCCG